>JAFMSC010000003.1 GCA_017353825.1 Hyphomicrobiaceae bacterium
ACGAGGGTACCTTCATCGGCCTCACGCAGGTCCCCTTCATCGTGGTGACCTCCCCAGAGCATTCCCAGGAAAGCCTCGCCCCAGCTGATCGCGGCGGCCAAAGCCGCGTCCGAGGCGCTCGTCTACTCAACGTTCGGTGTCGGCAGGCCAGCACCTCTCGGCCGAGCTGTTCGCGGCACGGTCAAAATCAAACTGAAGCCCCTCCCTCCGAAGGTGGCACGGCGGTCCCGATGATGCTCCTCGGCAAGCACATTGAGCTGGGCTTCGAGCCGCGCGGTCGCTGCTCGAGCGGTTGAAAGACGGCAAGCTCCGCGCCGACCAGCGCCGCCACGAGAGGGAGAAGATCACCCTCGCTGTTTCTTGCGTTGCTCGAGCGATCTGTTCATCTGTGGTGCGGCGACCCGGCCGTCTTGGTTGCCTCGGTACCCTCGATTTCTGCGGTTTGCGTCCGCTATGCGCCGGGAGCGGCGCTCCTGCTAGCGCTTCGGCCGACTGCGCGACCACTCCAGGAACTCCTGGAACATGCGCTCCTGCCCACCCGGATTGGCGGGCCCTGTGCGGGCGGGTTGCCCGGTCGCCACGGTCGGATCGACGACGGGTGGTGCCGACTTCGCTTCGGCTGCCTGGCGGTCGAGCCATTGCTGCGCGGCCGGAAAGCGCTGCCAGCCCCGGATCGTCGCCGCCAGATTGACGCTGCGCCAGGCCGGATGCCGCGCCGGCTGCTTCAGCTTGTCGAAGTTCAGGAAGAACGCGTTCACGAACTTCTCCACCTTCCGATAGCGCTCCGTCTCGCGCCCCCAATTAAAGGTGATCAGGATGGTGCTCGTGGCGATGGTGTGCACTTTCTTGTCTTTGTCGATCAGACCCGGGTAATGCACGTTGGTGAGGCTCGCTGGCACGTAGTCCTGCTCGAGCGCGGGTATGTAAGGTACCTCGAGGAACTCGAAGCCGGATCCCGGCTGAACGGCGGCAAACGGCGGAACGGGAAGCGGGCACGAGCAGGCCGTGGCGTGCAGTTCACCGCTGCGCATGGCTTGCAGCGCGTCGCCCTGCGGCATCGCGGCCTCGATGACCCCGGTGACGCCCAATGCCTTCAGGACCATCGGCCCGAACCTGGCGGTGCCGCTGCCCTTGCCATTGAAGTTCACTCTCTTGCCTTGCAGATCTTGGATGGAGTGGATCTCCGGACGCACCAGCAGATGGAACGTGTCCACCGATAAGGGGGCGATATAGGCAATCTGCTGCTCGATGTTGCCGTATTCGCCGGACGCCTTGAGCGCGTTCAGGGTCTGCACGGTCGAGATGGCCAGATCCACGCCCTTGAGCAACACGATGTCCCGCACGTTGGCAAATGCACCGTCGCTGGCAACAGGCAGCACGCGCATGTTATCCCCATCATTGACAACCACCGCAATATCGTGCGCCAGCTGTAGATAGGAGCCACCCAAGCTGCCACCCATGAGGACGACAACGCTTTCGTTGGCCTTGTGTCGCTCAGCCTCCCGAGCGAAGGGTGCCTTGGCATTGCCCTTGCCGACACTCTGTGCGATGGCCGAGCTCACACAAGAGACGTGGGACAGGGCCAGAAGCGCGATAAAGATTCGCATCGGTTCTCTCTCCCCTCATGTTGCATCCGTGAAACTCCGGCGCTCCTTGAGCTGTTGTCGCTGCGGCGGGCAGTCAGGACTGCGGTTCGTCAAGTCCCCTGCGAGCTCCCCCCCGCTGGTACGGGGAAGCTCACCGCAGCAGGGTCGGAGGGCGCCACTCCATTGTCTGTCTCCCCCGCTTGAACGCCGCGACCGGCTGGGAGATCTCCGCGACCGCGTGTTCAGGCGTCTGCGCATTGATAATCACGATGTCGGCAGGCAGGCCAACGTGGAGCCCGTAGTCGCGCAGGTTGAGCAGCCGTGCCGACCTGTTGGTGAGCATGTGGAAGCACTCACGCAACTGTGCCGGACGGTCGAGCTGCAGCACATTGGCATACAGGTTGGCCATGCGGATGAGCGAGCAGTCGCCGTAGGGAGTCGCCGGGTTCAGCACGTTGTTGGACGACAAGGAGCAGTTGACGCCGTTCTCGATCAGAAGGTTGGCGTCCGCCACCCCGCGCCGCACGCTGTGGTCTTGGTCTCGCCCCATGAGGAACAGGTCCGTCGCCGGCAGCACGGTCACGGCAATGCCGGCATCGGCGAGCCGGCGGGCCAACTGCGCCACCTGGTCCGGCGGCAGCAAGGACAGCTTTGCCATGTGTCCGACCACCACTCGGCCGCCGCGGCCGTACCTCTCCGTCAGGTCGCGGACGAGATGGACGTTCATGGCTTCCGGCGTGTGGCCCACGTCGAGATGGACGTCTATGTCCACGTCGAACTCCCGCGCCAGCGCGAAGATGCGTTCGATCTGGCCGGCGGGATCGGTGTCGTAGCGCGGCGCGCCGCCGATCACCCTGGCGCCGCGCTTCAGCGCCTCCACCAGCAAGTCGTCGGTGCCGGGGTAGTTGGTGAGGCCCTCCTGGGGGAACACGCACAGCTCGATGTCGATCGCCCAATTGTAGTCGGCAACGAGGGACTGCACTGCCTCGAAGCCGCGCATGCCGATGCCGGGGTCCACCTCCACTTGCGTCCGCATGCGGGTGGTGCCATGCAGGATGCACTGCTGCAGCGTGCGCTCGGCGCGCGCACGTACGTCCTCCGCCGACATGGCGGCCTTGAGCGGCGCCACGCCCTTGACCGGGCTCAGCTCGCGGCGGGGCTGCGGCGTACAGCGGTCGATGATGCGCGATTTGTCGAGATGGATGTGGGTCTCGATCAGGCCAGCGCAGGCGAGACGGCCCTCGGCATCGTAGACCTTGGCCTCCCTGGCCAGCCGGCGCTCGATGGCGGCGATGCGACCATCGCCGCCGATGCCGATGTCGAAGGTTTCGCCCGCCAGGGCGTCGGCAAGGCGCACATTACTGACAATCAGGTCGATCAACGTGGGCTCTAAATGGGCGCTGCTACTTCGGTGCCTCGGGCTTGATATTGGCGGCCTTGATGAGCGGCCACCAGCGCTCGATCTCGGCCTTGTGGTAGGCGCGCAAGGCCTCCGCTGTTTGCCGCTCGGGCGGCGGGATGGTCTGGTCCAGATCTTCCAGCCGCTTGATGAGCGTGGGGTCGGTGAGGGCGTGCATGGCGGCCTTGGTGAGCGTTGCGATCGCCTCCTTCGGCGTGCCCTTGGGCACGAACAGACCGGTCCACGCCGAGATGTGGACACCGGGCGCCCCCGCCTCCTCGGCGGAGGGAATTATCCGGGGCTGCCGCCAGGCGGGCGTCGGACGTGACGGCATAGGCCTTGACGATGCTGCTGCGCAGGGACGGCAGGGCCGAGATCTCCTGCTCGAAGGTGATGTCGATGTGCTCGCCGGCGATGTCTTTGATGATGTCGCTGGCCCAGGCCCGATAGGGCACGAAGCGCAAGGTGGTGCCGGTGACGTTTTGGAAGTAGAGCCCGCCGATGTGCTGCCCCGAGCCGGGCCCTGCGGTGCCGAGCGTCACGCCGCCCGGGTTAGCTTTGAGCTGGGCGATCAGCTCGCGTACGTTCTTGGCGGGCAGGCCCTTTCGGACCAGCATGATGTAGGGATTGCTGGTGAGCAGCGCGACCGGCTCGAAGTCTTCCACGAGGTCGTAGGAGAGATTGAACATGGCTCCGTTGACCACGTACGTCGGCCAGTTGCCGACGCAGACGGTGTAGCCGTCGGGCGGGGCTCGCACGGCCCGGCCGACGCCAACGGTTCCCGACGCGCCCGGTACGTTCTCGATCACGGTATTCTGCTTGAGCGGCACACGCATGCGATTGGTGATGTTGCGGGCGACTGTGTCGAGGGGGCCGCCTGCTCCGTAGGGCACGATGAAGGTGACCGGCCGTTCGGGGTACGTCTGCGCCGAGGCCTGGTTCGGGCCAGGCACGAGGACCCACGCGAGGATGACGAGGAAGAAGACCGCAACCCTCATGGAACCCGCCAGCACAACACACCTCCGCACGGACGGGCAGACCGACACCGGCGGCGGGCTCGCGCTGCGTCCTGCTTGGCTGAGGACGGAACTGTAGAGAGCGCACCGGCGATTGGCAAGGGCGCGACCCGGAACATTTGCGTCCGCATCGTCGCTGAGGCGCGGTCCGTAACGCCTGCGCCGGGCGGCGGGCTATTTGCTGCCCAAGCGCTGCAGGCGTGCGGTGGCCTCGGTGGCGCCAAGGGTGCGGGCGCGTTCGTACCAGCGCCTGGCCTCGGCGGCATCAGGCAGGACGTTGCGTAGATGCGGCTTGTTCAGCTCAGCCGCGTCGTATGTACCGGCGAGTCCCATCGCGGCCTGCGGCAGCCCCATCTCGGCAGCGCGCTCGAAGAGCAGGCGCGCCGGTGCGATGCGCCCCTCGGCCAGCTCCTCGTTGCCCCGCTTCAGGTACTTAAGCGCGGTTTCGCGGCTTGCGGGATCGAGCACGGGCGCAGCGGGCTTGGGCGCGGTCGGCGAGGCCGCTCTCGCCGCGGCTGTGTTTGCCGACGCGGAGGACCCGGCAGCCGGCGAGGTCGCTGCAGCCGTGTTCGGAGCCGGCGGCGCCCCTTCGGGGCGGCTCGAGGACACTGTAGCCGTGGAGGCGGCCGCCATCAGTTGCTTCTGTACGATGGCAGAGTAGGCGTCGCTCTCCTTGAGCCGCTTCAAGCCCTCGTTGAGCGCATTGATGAGATCGGCCCCGCGCGGGTGGTCGCGCGCGACCACGGCGTGCACGGCGCCGGTCGCCAGCGGGCGGGGCTGCATGACAAAGTAGGGCGTCAGCCCAAGCCGGCGCAGCAGATGAGTGCCCTCAAGATCAATGGCCGCGAACGTGTCGGCGTCGTGCGCCTGCACGGCGGCTACGCAGTCCAGTAGCGTGGCACGCCGCATCACGGTGACGCGCTTGTAGGCCGCCCAGTTGCGGCCGTTGCCGTTCAGGGCGGACAGGTCGCGGTCGCCGGAAAGACAGATGGTCTTGCCGAGGATGCTGTCGTCGGTCTCGAATTTGAAGGGGTTGTCTGATAGCGTAAAAAGCGCCAGGACAACCTGCAGTATGGGGTCGGAGAACACCGCATTGTCGCACAGGACCGCCGATGACTGGGTGAGGTTATTGGGATGATCGCAGTCCGCGCTATCGACGGGCAACCCGAAGTCGGCCGCAGCCAGGGCTTGCGGTTCCAGCGCCCCATTGGTCCAGCGTACGGTGCTGTCGGCATCCACACCCGGCCCTGCCCGGCTCAGGCTGGCGTTGACCAGCGCCAGCGCCAATCCGCCCTCGGGTAACTGCTCGTCTGCCAGCGGCGGAGCGGTGATGGCAAGAATACGGATTTTCGACTTCTGGGCGACGTCTCCGGCGCCTGTCGCTGTTGACTGCCCCTGGGCATGCGTCAGCAGCGCCAGCAGGGCAAGCACACCGCCGATGGTGCGCAGCATGAAGCGACCCGTCGCGTACAACCGATCAGTGAAAAGCGTTGCACCCACTGCATTGTTCCCCAAGCACAAGGTTTGACCATATTTGTGGCATTGCAACGGCCAGGGCAACGGAAAGGCACACGCAAGGCCAACGTTTCTTGCCGAAGCCGACATTTTTGGCGCATGGTCGCGGGGGTGCGGCAAGGCGGAGGAGGAGCCATGGCGGTTGAGGTGGCAGTGATTGGCACGGGCTGGTGCGGAGGCATCCGCGCCGAGACGCTGTCGCGCTCGGCCTTGGTGAGCAAACTGCACGTCTGCGAGATCCGCCCTGACCGGCTCGAAGAGGTCCGCCGACTGACCAATGCTGCAACCGCCACACTCGATTACCAGGACATCGTCAGGAATCAGAAGATCGAGGTGGTCTATATCTCAACCACGCCGGAATCGACGCACCACCCCATCGCGCGCGACTGCCTCCGCGCCGGCAAACACGTCCTGCTAGAGAAGCCGATCGCACTGACACTCTACGAGGCCGACGAGCTGATCACGCTGGCCAGGCGCGGCAATCTTAAGTTCACCATCGGCTACTCGCAACGGTTCAACACCAAGATCGCCTACGCCAAGAAGAAGCTCGTCGACGGCACTCTGGGTAAGCCTGTGAGCGTGATGGTGAGCCGGCACCTGTCGCGCAACCTGGGGAAAAAGATCGCCTCGCGCGTACGGCTGTCACCGGCCGCCATGGAATCTACCCACGACCTCGACTTCGTGTTCTGGCTGCTGGAGCCGGCCAGGCCGGTGCGCGTCTATTCCCAGGGCGCCTACGGCTACATGCAGCCCGTCAACGGCTCCTACGACGTCATGTGGATCACGGTGACCATGGACAATGGGGTGCTGGTAGCCATCGGCGGCGGCTGGAATCTGCCGCCCAGCTATCCCAACTACTGCGCCACCTGGATCGAGATCACCGGCACGGAGGGCGCGCTGTTCCTGGACGACACCCAGCGCGACAACTGGCTCAATACAGTGTCGGACGGCACCCAGTTCCCTATGTCGACGATGCCCGGCGAGCAGGTGGACCACGTGTTCGCCGGCCAGATGGGGCCGGAGACCATCCATTTCCTGGAATCGGTCATCCTCGACCGCCCGCCGATGGTCACCCCCGAGAGCGCCCGCACGGTGATGGAGGTCTACAGCGCCGCCGATCTCTCTGCCGAACGCAACACCCCCATCGATCTGCCCTTGTCCAACGAGACGCTGACAGGCATTGCGGAGATGGCGGCGGGGAGGGGGTAGCGCGGGGGTTAGCTGTGGAGACGTTCGACTACGTCATCATCGGTGCCGGGTCGGCGGGCAGCGTACTGGCCAACCGGCTCAGCGAGGACGGCACGGCAACCGTGCTGGTGCTGGAGGCCGGGCCCAGCGACTGGCACCCGTTCATCCATATCCCCGCCGGCTTCATCAAGACCTTCCACGACCCACGCCTGAACTGGCTCTACCGCATGGAGCCCAGCGAATGGACCGGGGGTAGGCGCATCCTCGCTCCGCGCGGCAAGACGCTTGGCGGCTCCAGCTCCATCAACGGCCACATCTACAACCGCGGGCAGCGCATGGATTTCGACACCTGGGCGCAGATGGGCAACCGCGGCTGGGGCTACGCCGACGTGCTCCCCTATTTCCGCCGCATGGAGCGCCGGCTCGGCGACGCCGACCCCACCTTCCGCGGGCGCCAGGGCGCCCTCACCGTCTCCGATCTAGACTGGCGCCACCCGCTGTGCGAGGCGTTCATCGCTGGCGCCGTCAGTCTCGGCATCCCGCGCAACCCGGATTACAACGGCGCCGTCCAGGAAGGCGTGGCCTACGCGCAGCGCACCATCGGCAACGGCCGCCGGGTGAGCGCGGCCACCGCGTTCCTGCACCCGGCGCGCAGGCGGGCGAATCTCACGGTTCGCACGCACGCCCACACCACGGGGCTAATGCTAGAGGGCCGGCGCTGCGTCGAGGTGGCCTACAGCGTGGGCGGTCGAGGCGGGGCGACCCGCACGGTCAGGGCCGTGCGCGAGGTGATCCTGTCGGCCGGAGCCTATAATTCTCCGCAGCTCCTGCAGCTCTCCGGCATCGGCCCACCGCATCTGCTGCAGTCGCTCGGCATCCCGATACGCCATGCCCTGGCCGGGGTCGGCGAGAACTTGCGCGACCACTACGCGCCGCGTTTCACTGCGCGGGTGAAGAACATCGATACCATCAACGAGCGTGCCCGCGGGTTGAAGTTGGCACGCGAGGTCGTCCGCTACATGACGATGCGCAAGGGCATCCTCGCGCTCAACCCCACGCTCATCTACTGCTTCTGGCGCTCCGACCCCGACGTCGCCACCTCGGACCTACAGCTCACCTTCACGCCGGCGAGCTACCGCGAAGGCGTACAGGGCGCCCTCGACCTGGAGCCTGGCATGACCGTAGCGTCCTGGCAGCAGCGGCCGGAAAGCCGCGGCTGGGTGCGCCTCAGCTCGGGCGACCCGTTCGCGGCGCCCCTCATCCAGCCGAATTATCTGGCCGAGGAGAGTGACCGGCGGGTCCTCTTGGCCGGCATGAAGCTCGCGCGGCGTCTGCTCAGGACGGAGCCACTGCGGCCGTACTACGATCACGAGGCCTTTCCCGGAGAGAAGGTTGAGAGCGACGAGGAGCTCCTAGGCGCCGCCAAGCAGCGCGGCACCACCACGTTCCATCCGGCCGGCACCTGCCGCATGGGACCGGCCGGCGACCCGCTGGCTGTGGTGGACGATGCGCTGCGGGTGCACGGGCTCGAGGGCCTGAGGGTGATCGACGCCTCCATCATGCCGACCATGCTCTCGGCCAACCTCAACGCCGCCACCTTGATGATCGCCGACAAGGCGTCCGACCTCATCCGCGGGCGCGCGCCGCCTCAGTCCGTCGTGCTGGCGCGCTAATCTGCAAGGCGCTATTCGCATAGGGGCGACGCTGGACGTTACCGGGTATCAAGATGCGGCGCCGACCGAACCTGGATGGGCTAGAGTGCCCTTTGTGCATCGGCGAGGGGAGGATGCGATGAAAGCCGTCTATATCGAGCGCCACGGCGGGCCGGAGGAGCTCAAGTACGGGGATCTGCCGGACCCGCTGGCGGGCGCCGGAGAGGTGGTGGTCGACATCCACGCGGCAAGCGTCAACGGCGCAGACTGGAAGGTGCGCACAGGCGAATCGTACCGCAAGTCGCAGTTCCCGCATGTGCTCGGCCGCGACTTCTCGGGTGTCGTCAGCGCCGCGGGCGCCGGCGTCACCGACTTTCGCATCGGCGATCAGGTGTTCGGCGTTACTGAGGCCAGCCAGGAGGGCGCCTACGCGGAAAAGATCGCAATCAAGGCCGCCATCGTCGCGAAGAAGCCGGACATCCTCTCCCATGTCAATGCGGCTGCGGTGGCGCTGGCGGGCCTCACGGCGCTCGTCTCCGTCGAGGACACGCTGAAGCTCAAACCCGGCGAGACGATCCTGATCCAGGGTGGGGCTGGCGGCGTCGCCGCCTTCGCCATCCAGCTGGCCAAGCACACCGGCGCCCGCGTCATCACGACCGCCAGCGCGGCGAACCATGCGTACCTGAGGGGCATAGGTGCCGACGAGATCATCGACTACAATGCCCAGGACTTCACCAAGGTCGTCTCCGGCTGCGATAAGGTGTTCGACACGGTGGGCGGAGACGTGGCCCAGCGCTCGTTCGCGGTTCTGAAGCCGGGGGGGTGCGCGGCCTTCATCGCCTCGGGCCCGCAGGCGCCGAAGCCCCCGCGCGGCGACGTGCAGTCGCTGAGGCCCAACGTCGCCCGCGACCGGGCGCACCTGGAACGCATCGTGGCGCTGGTGAGCGCGGGAGCCGTGAGGCCTCCGGAGATTCGTCTGTTCCCGCTCAGTGAGGCAGCCGCCGCGCATAGCATCAGCCAGGGGCGCCATTTCCGCGGAAAGCTCGTGCTCACGATGCGGTGAGGAGTAGGGGGATTTGGGCCAAGCCCATAGTCTGCCGACGCGACAAGCGAAACGGTGGATTGCGCTTCGCGAGTCTGATCCGCCCTATCACTCTACGATTCCTCCGGTAGGCCCCTGCGCCAATCCTTGCGCGAGAGCCAAGAGAGCGCCGCCAGCGCCAGCAGGGCGCCGGAGACGGCGAACAGGGCGGCGGCGATGGGGCGCTGGCCCGAGAAGAAGATGGCCCAGTTACCGTTGGACATGACGAGCGACTGGCGCAGGCTGAGCTCGAAGGTGGGGGCGATCACCAGGCCCAGAACGAGCGGCGCCGGGTCGAATTCGAGCTTGCGCAGGAAATAGCCGACCACGCCCATGATCAACATGATCCATACATCGACGATGGAGTTGTTCACCAGGTACACGCCGACGATGCACAGCACGATGATGAGCGGGTAGAGGTATGCGTAGGGGATGCGCAGCACGCTTACGAACAGCCCCACCAGCGGCAGGTTGAGTGCGAGCAGCATTAAGTTGCCGACGTACATGGAAGCGATGAAGCCCCAGAACACCTGCGGGTGCTCGGTGACGAGCTGAGGGCCCGGCGCGATGCCCTTGATGAGCAGCGCCGCCATCAGCACCGCGGTTACCGGCCCGGTCGGCAGACCCAGCGCCAGCATCGGTACAAACGCGCCTGTCGAAGCGGCATTGTTGGCCGATTCCGGGCCGGCAACGCCCGCCACAGCGCCCTTGCCGAACTCTTCGGGCGTCTTCGACACGCGCTTCTCCACGGCGTAGGACAGGAAGCTCGCGATGATGTGGGCGGACCCCGGAACGATGCCAACAAGGAATCCTAGCACAGAGCCGCGCGCGATCGGCGCGGCCGACTGGCGCCACTCCTCGCGGTTTGGCATCAGTTCGGAGAGACGCGGGGCCGCGACCTTGTCGGTGACGGTCTTGGCAGGCGTGGAGAGGATCTCGCCCAGGCCGAACAGCCCCACCGCCACCGGCACGATGCCGATCCCGTCGCCCAGCTCCTTGATGTCGAAGCTGTAGCGGAAATGCCCGGTCATCACGTCGATGCCGATGCACCCGAGCAGCAGCCCGGCCGCCGCCATCAGCAGCGTGCGCATGAGCGAAGTGGACGACATATAGGCGAGGAACACGAGACCCAGAACGAGCAGCGCGGAGTACTCCGGCGGCCCGAAACGCAGGGCGAAATCGGCCAGCGGCGGCGCCACCACGGTGAGCAGCACCACGCCGAAGGTGCCGGCCACGAACGAGCCGACCGCGGCGATGGCGAGGGCAGCACCGGCGCGGCCCTTGCGCGCCATGGCGTGGCCGTCGATGCAGGTCATCACCGAGGCGGCCTCGCCGGGGATGCGCATCAGGATGGAAGTGGTGGAGCCGCCATACTGCGAGCCGTAATAGATGCCGGCGAGCATGACGATAGCCTTGGTGGCGTCGAGCCCGTAGGTGGCCGGCAGCAGGATGGAGATGCCCGCAAGCGGGCCGATGCCAGGCAGGATACCGACCAGCGTTCCCACCAGGCAGCCGAGGAACGCGTAGAGGAGGACGCCCGGCTGGAAGGCCACCGAGAAGCCCACGATCAGGTTGTCGACAATCGCTTCCATCGCCGCTCAGAATCCCAACAAGCCGCGCGGCAGGGGTGTGCGCAGCAGCACACTGAAGAGCACGTAGACCACGAGCGGCGCAGCGATGCTGAACCCCAGGGCCGGCAGCAACGGGCTCCGCTCCACCCAGAAGATGAGGACGAACAGGAGCAGCGCCGTCGTGACCGCAAAGCCGAGCGGCTCGAAGGCAACCACGGCCGCCACCGCGAGGACGCCGACGCGCACCGCATGCGGAAGATCGCTCCAGTTGAGCTCCGCCAGCGGCGGGCTCGTCCCGGCACGCAGCACCAGCGCGAGCCCGAACACCATCATCAACGTCGCGAGCAGCCTCGGCAGCATGCCGGCGCCGGGCGAAGCCAGCGTGCCGAACGGCAGATCGCCGCTCACCGCCAACACGAACGCGCCGGCGACGATGAAGGCGCCGCCGGCCGCATGATCTCTGCGCAGGTTCAAGACGGATCGCCCCCGTGGCCGGGTGGGTTGCGGCTGGCCATCGCCTCAGACCTTGCCGATCTGGCGCACGGCCTCCTCGACGCGCTTGGCGTCGGCTTCCCAGAACGCCCGGAACTCCGCCTGGTCGAGATAGGCCACCTCTTGTCCGATATTGTTCATGGCCTGCACGAATGTGTCGTCGGCTGCGGCCTTCCGCGAGGCCTCGCGCAGCACGGTGATGACGGCGCTGGGCGTCCCCTTCGGGGCGAACATGCCCACCCAGAGGTAGAACTCGATATTGAAGCCCAGCTCCTTGAGCGTGGGCACCTGTGGCAGCGCCGGGGCGCGCTTGGCTCCGAAGCAGGCCAGCGGGCGGGCCTTGCCGGCCTTGATCTGTGGGCTCGCGGCGGCAATGGAGGAGCACAGCACCTGCGCGTTGTTGCCGATCAGCGCCGTTAGCGCCGGACCGCCGCCATTGGTTGGCAGGTGCCGCAGCTGGATGCCCGCCGCCCGCATGAACAGCGCGGTGGGCAGGTGCAGCGCGCCGTGCAGGCCCGAGGAGGAGAAGATCAGCTCGTTGGGCTTGGCCTTGGCGGCGTCGACGAGTTCCTTGAGCGTCTTAAAGGGTTGCTGGTCGTTAACAATGAGCACCATCGGGTCGGCAATGAAGCGGGCGATGGGGATGAAGTCCGCATTGGTAAATTTCACGGGCCGGCCGTAGAGCCGGTCGACCTCGGCAAAGCCCGAGATGGAGACGATGTGGATGAGGATGGTGTAGCCGTCGGGCTTGGCGGCGGCGGCGAACTGGGCGCCCACCGCCCCCGCCGCACCGGCCTTGGTCTCGATGGCGATAGGCTGCTTGAGCAGCGGCTCCATCACAGCGGCGAGTGGCCGCGCCACCACGTCGGCGGCCCCGCCCGGCGGGAACGGATTGATAAAGGTGATGGCGTGGGAGGGATAGCTATCCTGTCCGGCAGCCGGCAAGGTGCCGAGGACCGCTGCTGCGGCGGAGCCGGCGAGGAAGCCGCGTCTGTCCATCGTATTCCTCCCTTTGTGCACCCCGCAGGGGCCGGACAGGCATGCATGGTGCCCCTCGCACGGCGGTCATGGTAGCGGCGCGCGTTCGCACGGGTCAACCTTGGTGGAGGTTGTGAGTGGTGAGATGGTGAGTATCGTTTGGCGCAGGTGGCGCGGGCTGGCCTTTATCGAGAATGGGACGAGAGCGCGTGGCAAGGGCGCGTTACCCACCATCTCATCCCCTCACCATATCGCCTCTTCACTCGATCCACAGGCCGTGGCGCTTATGCCAGGCCTCGATCGACTCCTTGGGATATAGCTCGAAGGTAAGGTCATTCGGGCCGATGATGGGCTCCACCCAGCTCGCCTTGTAGCGCAGCATGAGGTGGGTGCGCGCCGGCGGTATGGGGAGCGGCGTGTCGATAGCGGTGGCGAATGGATGCATGAGCTCGGGCCACTCGGGGTCGAACAGCCACAACGCCGTGCCGCACTTGCGGCAGAAGTTGCGCTCCCCTGTGCTCGTCTCGCACTTTCCGGCCTCGTCACCGATCTCGGCACGGTAGGTACCGATGGCGCGCCGGCCCTTCACCTTGAGCGTCCGCACGTCGCCCATGATATTGATGGCGAAGCCCCCGCCACCGGCCGTCTTGCGGCAGATTGCGCAGTAGCAGAGCTGATAGGGATAGGGCGTGTGGGAGTTGACCGTGAATGCCACGGCACCGCATCGGCAAGAGCCTTCGAGCAGCAGGGGCATTTGAGTTGACCCGCGCGCGTTTCTTGCCACCATAGGCGCAAATTGGGGAACCCATCAAACGAGTCGCAGCTGCGCCCAGGCTTCTGCTTGTGCCGGCGCAAAGGGTGGCTAAATGCGCCGGATTGTCCGCGCCACAATGCTCTTGGCGTTGGCCCTGGTTTTCGGCGCGTCCGCCCGCGCCGAGGAGTACTCCATTAAAACCCGGGACGGCCTTAGGGGTGCCATCGTGCTGCCGGCCGAGCGCCCCCGCGCGCCGACCGTCATTGTGCTACACGGGGCTCTGGTCTCGGCCGAGTTTACCTTGAGCTGGTATGGTTTCGTCGAGGAGGGCGTCCGCCATCGCTTCGCCACAGTGTTCCCGCGCGGCATCGACCTGCTGTGGAACGACGGCCGCAACGCTGTGTGGACCTCTGCGGCCGATGACGTGGGCTTCCTGCGGCGCCTGGTGCGCGCGCTCATCGCACGCGGGGTTGCCGATCCGGCGCGCATCTATATTGCCGGCGTCTCCAACGGAGGGATGCTGGCGCTGCGCATGGTGTGCGAGGCACCCGAGCTGTTCGCAGGCGCGGGCGTCATCATCGCCAGCATGCCGACGGATGTAGGTGGTATCTGCCACCTCAGGCAGCCGATGCCGATCATCATGTTCAACGGCACCGACGACCCGCTCATTCCCTATGGGGGAGGCGCGGTCGGCTTGACCAGCTGGCAGGGCACGGTGTGGCCGGTAGAGCGCACGGCGGCGTTCCTGGCCCGCGGCAACGGGTGCGGGCCGCCCACCAAGGCAGTCTTCGCCCGCGGCGCCGACTCCGGGACGAGCCGCGTCGTCAGGCTCGATTGGGCGCACTGCAGTTCGGAGCACGGCGTCACGCTCTATCGCGTGGAGGGCGGCGGACATCAGGTGTACGGCCACACCAACTTCTTCCCCTTGTTCCTCGGCTCCGGCACCAGCCTTGTGTCAGCGCCGGAGGTCATCATGGCTGCCTTCGCTGGCAACGGGCGGCCGCCTTCGCGGTAGACCAATCCTCAGGCCGCCACATGACGCGGTCGTCGAGCGGACGTTCAGGGCGATCAGCGGGTGGTGGGTTCGATGACCCAGAATTCGATGACCCACAATTCGATGACCCAGAATTCGATGACCTAGAACGAGCTTCGCGCGCGTCCTGACGGCGCACTCGGCAAGGTGATCGTTGCGCCTGCGCGACGGGCTGGCAAGCGCTCGTCGCCGTGGCCTCAGCGGAAGGGCTCTGCACGCTTCTCCAGGACCCGGTCGGCGGGACCGAGATCAAGGCGTGGGCTGCGACTTCCTTGGCCGGACGGGCCACCACGCGCACGTCATCGACACCATACTGCTCTACGAGGCGGTCCTGGCGCCCGATAGTCTATCGTGGCCCCTTGCGCCGGAGAAGTGCCGTCGAGCTCAACGGAACAGTAGCATGACCATCGGCGGCGTGGCGAGGCATGCGCCGTATAAACCGTAGACGTCGGCTGCGTAGCGCAGCTTGACGAGGAGCCGCGCCTGCCATGCCCCCCCGGACCGCGCCATCAGGTAGTCGATGCGGGAGTGGTTGTACGGGCAGCCACGCACCACGTTGTTGTAGCGGCGACGGAAATCCTGCACCACGACGGGATCGTGCGTGTCGGCCAGCCGCAGCTCTTGCAGGAGGTCGTTTACTGCCAGCGCGCACGTGTGCATATGGTGCGCCTTGATCTTGTAGTCGTTCATGGAGTCGATCAGCGCCAGCACCAGGGTGCAAATCGACGACATGATCGATACGAGCGTGATCAGCCGATTGGCGTGTTCGCTGAGGATCACCGCGTACACCGCCTGCCACACCGAGAGCCCCACGAAATAGAGCGACACGATCGACAGGGCCACCACCGAGACGAGGTGCTTGTACTGGAGTCGCTCGGCGGCGTTGAAGCGGGCAGCCTTGACGGTGTGCATGGCACGCACCAGCTGATCGACGGGCGAGCTTGCCGCTACGCCGCCGGCCGAGGCGCGGCGCCTCAGCGCTCCGTCCTCCAGCGCCACAATGCTTGGAGCGTGGCGCGCGGGTGTGTCGAGATGGGCCATCGGGGCGCAACTGCCGTGTGCAAGCGGTGCGCCCAATTAACGCGAGTCGGGCGGAGGTGTCAGACGCTCCGGCACTGACACCGTTTCTCTGCCGCAGGCTGCCTCTAAGGCGTCGAACCTGGAGGCGAAGGGTCGGCCACCCGCTCAGTGCAAGCGGTAATCGCGAGTGATGAGCCGCAGCTCGGTGGGGCCGATCAGCTTCCGGTGCGCGACCGTGACCCGGTAGAGCTTGCCGTCTAGGTTGCGCGACCAAAACTGCAAGAAGTCCTGTAGGCGCGGGAAGCTCGGATGGATGTCATATTCCTGCCAGATAAAACTCTGCAGCAGCAAGGGGTGATCGGGCATGCGGTAGAGGATCTCGGCCGTCGTCAGGCTGTAGCCCGCCAATTGCGCGCGGAAGTCCCCATCCTTTGTCCTCGTCATGGCCAGTTGCCTCACGCCTTGCAACGCCGCAGAATGAAGATGCGTCGGGCCGCTGCCACGGCCCCGCGTCCGACGCCCGCGAGGCCGAATGCGCTCGGCGCCGCAGCGGGCCGGTCTGTCGCAACGATGCAAGTCCTGTTGCCGTTCCGCAAGCGCCAGCGCAAGCAGCACTGGCGGCGGAGTGCCAACAAATTCAAGCGGATGCGCGTATGGCGCCAAACTCCCGGCACCTGGGAGTGCGAACCGGTCGAAGAGACGGGCGTGGGCAGGGAACCTTGCGCGGCGCATGCGGTTGCACAACGCATCTAGCACTCTGCTCTTGACACTGCCAAATGCCCTTTCTTATACCGACCACTTGAGGCGCTTGCCGCCGTTCTGACCGCAGTTTTGGCGTGTAGGCGCTTGCTTGCAAAGAAGTGGGCAGTGCCCCTTCGATCCTCACGATCCACTCTCAATATGAGGCAGAAGCCATGACGTTTCGCCCCCTGCATGATCGGGTGGTTGTGCGCCGCATCGAGGAGGAGGAGAAGACCTCGGGCGGTATCATCATTCCAGACACGGCCAAGGAGAAGCCCATGCAAGGCGAGGTGATCGCCGTCGGCCCGGGTGCGCGCGATCAGACCGGGAAGTTGATCCCGCTCGAGGTCAAGAAGGGCGACATCGTGCTGTTCGGCAAGTGGTCTGGCACCGAGGTGAAGATCGACGGCAAGGAGGTGGTCATCATGAAGGAGAGCGACATCCTGGGTATTGTCGAGGGAAAGGCCTCGGTGCGTGCCGCGGCGTGATTGCGGCCGTCCCGGCTTTTCCTCGGGATTCTCCCGAGGCGTGGTTTTGCAAGCGCGCGCCAAGACCCGCGAATCACGGATGAAGGGGTGAACCCTGTCGAACCGCGATGATGAGAGTTCGAAGCGCAAGCCGGTCGAGTGAACTCGAAGCGAAATCGAAAGGGGGCTCGCCCCTTCGATCCGGATTCCAACTGCAACGTGAGAGGAAAGGGGTCTGACCCCTACACAGCCATGGCAGCGAAAGACGTTAAGTTTTCCCAGGACGCGCGCGAGCGCCTGTTGCGCGGGATCGACATCCTGGCCAACGCCGTCAAGGTCACGCTCGGCCCCAAAGGCCGCAACGTGGTGTTGGAGAAGTCCTTCGGCGCTCCGCGCGTCAGCAAGGACGGCGTGACCGTGGCCAAGGAGATCGAGTTGGAGGACAAGTTCGAGAACCTCGGCGCGCAGATGCTGCGCGAGGTCGCCTCCAAGACCTCAGATATGGCCGGCGACGGCACCACCACGGCCACGGTGCTGGCCCAGGCCATCGTGCGCGAGGGCGCCAAATCGGTGGCCGCCGGCTCCAACCCCATGGACCTGAAGCGCGGCATCGAAAGGGCGGTCGACGTAATCGTCGATCAACTCAAGGCCAATTCGAAAGAGGTCACCTCCAACGACGAGATCGCCCAGGTCGGCACCATCTCGGCCAACGGCGACAAGGAGGTGGGCCAGATCATCGCTGAGGCCATGAAGAAGGTGGGCAACGAGGGTGTCATCACGGTCGAGGAGGCCAAAAGTCTGGAGACCGAGCTCGAGGTGGTGGAGGGCATGCAGTTCGACCGCGGTTACATCTCGCCCTACTTCGTCACCAACGCCGAGAAGATGCTCACCGAGCTGGAGAGCCCCTACATCCTCATCCACGAGAAAAAGCTTTCCACGCTGCAGCCTCTCCTGCCGCTGCTGGAGGCCGTGGTGCAAAGCGCCAAGCCGCTACTCATCATCGCCGAGGACGTGGAGGGCGAGGCGCTGGCCACGCTGGTCGTCAACAAGCTGCGCGGCGGCCTCAAGGTGGCGGCCGTCAAGGCACCGGGCTTCGGCGACCGCCGCAAGGCCATGCTGGAAGACATCGCCATCCTCACCGGCGGCGAAACGATCAGCGAGGACCTGGGCGTGAAGCTGGAGAGCGTTACTCTCAACATGCTGGGCAGCGCCAAGAAAGTGACCATCGACAAGGACAACACCACCATCGTCGACGGCGCCGGAAAGAAGGCCGACATCGAGGGGCGCGTAAAGCAGATCAAGGCGCAGATCGAGGAGACCACCTCCGACTACGACCGCGAGAAGCTGCAGGAGCGACAGGCCAAGCTCGCGGGTGGCGTCGCGGTGATCAAGGTGGGTGGCGCGACCGAGGTCGAGGTGAAGGAGCGCAAGGACCGCGTGGAGGACGCGCTGCATGCCACGCGGGCGGCCGTCGAGGAAGGCATCGTACCCGGCGGCGGTGTGGCTCTCCTGCGCGCGGCCAAGGCCCTCGACAACCTGCGCGGCAGCAACGACGACCAGAAGATCGGCATCGGGATCGTGCGCAGGTCCCTGCAGGCGCCGGCGCGCCAGATCGTTCAGAATGCCGGCGAGGACGGCTCCGTTGTCATCGGCAAGATTCTGGACGACGAGACGTACGCCTTCGGCTACAATGCGCAGACGGGGGAATATGGCGACCTCGTCTCGGAGGGGGTGATCGACCCGACCAAGGTGGTGCGGACCGCCCTGCAGGACGCGGCATCGATCGCTGGCCTGTTGATCACGACCGAGGCGATGGTGGCGGAGCGCCCGAAGGAGCCGGCGCCGCCGATGCCCGGCGGAGGCGGCATGGGAGGGATGGGCGGCATGGACTTCTGATCCGGGCCGCACGCGGACGAAGAGGCGCACGAGCCCTGGCATACGGCTGGGGCTCTTTTTGTCCACCCTCCCAGAAAGAGCCATCGACGACTCCCTCGCGCGGGGGAGAGCGCGTGCAAGAGACGTTCGCCGGGGTCTCGCTGGGGAGGGTGGCCGTCTGTGATGCGTATAAGACGGGGGAGCCTGTGGATCGCCGGATTGGCCGCCGGGGCCGGCATCTTGGCAGCGCTGCTCGCGGCGGCCCGGCTCTCGGGCCTCAGACATCCCAGGCACGGCAGCGGCAGCTGATTGCGGCGAAAGGTCAACCCAGATCTCCGGCCCCCGAGCAGCCCGCGGGTCTGGCCAGGAGCGCGGAGGAGAGGGCGCACGAGGCCTCCGAGCACGACGCCAGGGACCGGGAACGCGCCGCCCTGGACCGCCGGCTGGGCGAAACCGCAGCGGTTCTGGCTGAGCACGCCGTCGGCCTCACCTACGGCGCCGTAGCCCTCATCGTCCTCACGGCGGGTCTGTGGTTGACGAGTTTGCTAGGGGCGCGCGACCTTAGGGCTGCCGTGCGCGCCATTGAGGCGTCGTCGGCCGCGGCGCAGCGCTCGACACGGTTCATGCAGCGCGCCCTGGTGCTCAACCAGCGTGCCACCGTCATCGTCGGCGAGCCCAAAGCTGCCTGGCTGCGCGATGCTGGGGATCGGCTGGTCGGCTGCCGGCTTCTCGTCACCTGGCACAACGTGGGCGCCACGCCCACGCGCGACATGATCGCCGCCATCGCCGGGCTCGCGACCGAGAAGCCACCCTCCCAGACTAACGCACTGCCAAGGACCGACGCGCGCCGACAGCCCGCGATCGTTGGGCCAAACGCGGCGATCAACAGCGCCTCAGTTAATCTCCCGATCGGACTGGTGGCCGGTATCCTGCGGCACCGGCCCATTACCTGTTCGCCGGCTCGGCCGAGTACAACGATGTACTCGAGCATACGCCGCGCCACCGCGTGGAGTTCTGCTACTGGCTCGAGTTCGAGGGCGACCTGAAGGCCAACCGGCTGGAGGCCCGCTTCCATCTCCACGGCCGCCACAACCGCCACTGCGACGCCGAAGAGCGCGTCGAAAATGGTGTCGGGTCCGACACCATGGCACCGCCGCGCGACCTGAAATATGGTGTCAGCCCCGGATCCGGAATGACCCACACCATTCCCCAACCGGGATAGCAGCCACGGCGTCAACCTCGGCCTGCGCCGTGCTGGAGGGTCTGACACCACTGGAGGCCCCGACCCAGCCATGACCGACATTGCCACCCGCGTCTACAACCACACCTGGAAGATCGACCCGATCGTGCGTTCGGTGCTCGATACCGACTTCTACAAACTGCTGATGGCGCAGACGATCTTCCGCCGGCATCGGGACTTGCGGGTGACCTTTGGCATCCTCAACCGAACGGCTTCGGTCAAGCTCGCGCACCTCGTCGATGCCGGCGAGCTGAAGGAGCAGCTTGACCACATCCGCACGCTTTCGCTGTCGCGTGGCGAGTCCACCTGGTTGCGTGGCAACTCCTTCTACGGCAAGCGGCCGATGTTCTCGCCCGACTTCATTCGCTGGCTCGAGGGCTTCCGCTTCCCGCCCTATCACCTAGAGCGAAAGGGCGACCAGTACGAGCTGACCTTCGAGGGACCGTGGATCGAGACCACCATGTGGGAGATCCCGGCGCTGGCGGTGCTGATGGAGCTGCACTCCAGGGCGGTCACCAAGGGCATGGGCAAATTCGAGCTGCAGGTGCTCTACGCCCGCGCCATGACACGCGTGTGGGAGAAGATCGGCCGCCTCAAGCCGCTCCCCGATCTCAGCATCGCCGACTTCGGCACGCGCCGCCGCCACGGCTTTTTGTGGCAGGACTGGTGCGTGCAGGCGATGATGGAGGGGCTGGGGCCGGCGTTCCTCGGCACCTCCAACTGCCTGATTGCCATGCGGCGTGAGGTGGAGGCGATCGGCACCAACGCCCACGAGCTACCCATGGTCTACTGCGCGCTCGCCCGCAACGACCGCGAGCTGGCCGAGGCCCCCTACAAGGTGCTGCGCGACTGGCAAGATGACTACGACGGCAACCTGCGCGTCATGCTGCCGGATACGTACGGCTCGCCCGGCTTCCTGGAGCGGGCGCCGGACTGGGTGGCGCACTGGACCGGGGTTCGCGTCGATTCGGGCGATCCCATCGAGGGCGGTGAACTCGCCATCGACTGGTGGAAGAGGCGCGGCCAGGACCCGAAAAAGAAGCTCGCGATCTTCTCCGATGGGCTCGACGTGGAGGCGATCGAGCGCATCCACGACCATTTCCATGGCCGCGTGCGGGTCGGCTATGGCTGGGGCACGCTACTGACCAACGACTTCCGCGGTCTCGGCCCCAACGGCGGCCTCGACCCGTTCTCCGTGGTATGCAAGGTGATCTCCGCCAACGGGCACCTGGCTGTGAAGCTTTCCGACAACCCATTGAAGGCCACGGGCCTCCCCGCCGAGGTGGAGCGCTACCGCCGCGTTTTTCAGGTCGGGCCACAGGCCGGCATGCCCGTGGCGGTGTAGGGGATCGTCCGGAGGCCGCGGGCGACAGACCGAGGTTCTCTCACATGTCGAGGTTCTCTCACATGTCATGAGATACGGCAGACCGTCGCAAGGTACGGCGACGTTTTGAGACGAGGCCTGCCGGCGCCCATGATCAACGCGCGGTCTCGTTCGTCCCGTTTCGCTGGGTGGGCGCTCGCTCCTCGCCGGGCGCGTAGCCGACGAACGGAGCAGCCACACCCGAGCCTCAGCGGTACCGTCGCGCCGCAGGCAGGCGATGATCCCCAAGGACCGGGGGTTCACACGCCGATAAAATCTGCTATAAGGCCCGCGCCTGCCCCCCACCTGCCGGACGCTTGCGGATGCTACTCAAGGCATCCTCGCCAGGTCAGCCAACGCAGGAGTGGGGCGGCAGCGTCGGTGACGCGGGGTGGAGCAGCCCGGTAGCTCGTCAGGCTCATAACCTGAAGGTCGCTGGTTCAAATCCAGCCCCCGCAACCACTTTTGTTATAACTCGCTGTCCATCTCAATCTGACACACGGGGGCTCAATCTGGGCGAAGACACGCCTCGTTGACCTTCTGGTGACAGGGAACCAGCGTAAGCGGTCGAGCCACCCCACCTCGACAGGCTGTCAGGCGCTGCTGGCGACGTAGGCCCAGGGCATGAGCTCGTCGATGCGGGATGCAGGCCACAGGTTGACGAGCCTGGTGAGTGTGTCGGTCATCCAGGCGAGCGGGTCGACGGCGTTGAGCTTGCAAGTCTCTACAAGCGACGCGATCATCGCCCAGTTCTCGGCGCCGAGGTCGTGGCCGGCGAAGAGGGCGTTCTTGCGGTTGAGGGCAATCGCGCAACCATTCTGCCCATGTCGGGCAGGATGTCGTTGTCCACTTATCGTTGGCATCCGCTGTATGGGCGCAGTGCCCGTCGCATCCAGAGTGAGCGGCAACGGGTGAGTTCGTGCATGTCGAGCTGACGCCCGGCTCGGTGACGATCCTGCCGACCTGGAAGTTCGATCTTGTCTATTGCGCCGGCATAAAGGTTGGTGCGCCACAAGTCTCTCTGGCGGCGCTGCGTGATCTGCACGACCTGTTGAGGGCATGCGAATCGCGGCTCCACTCCGCAGACGGCACAACGGTCAAGGAGGAGACGCACGATGCGCTCGCTCGCAACACGGAGGAATGCACTTGTTCCGGTGACACGACGCCAACCGCCGGCGGCCCCGCGGCAACTCGATCTGGCACTCGACGACGCAAGGTTGAGAGGCCTGTCAGAGACCGAGCGCCGATGGGTGTCGCAAGGCCTGGCCCATCTCCTGTTGGAGGCAAGCGGCGTCGCACTCGGGGAGGTCGGTCATGAGCACGAATGACGCTCTCCTTCCGGCCGCCATGCTGCAACGCAAGGCCGTCGTCTACGTCCGCCAATCGACGGTGCAGCAAGCGCAGTCGAACCTGGAGAGCCAGCGGCGCCAATACGAGCTTGTCGATGTTGCGAAGCGGCGCGGGTTCAAGGATGTCGAGGTCATCGACGATGACCTCGGGCGATCCGCCAGCGGCACCGTCGAGCGCCCCGGCTTCGATCGCCTGGTCGCCGCGTTGTGTGCGGGGCAGGTCGGCGCGGTCCTGTGCCTCGACGCGTCGCGGCTCGCGCGGAACGGCCGCGACTGGCACCATCTGCTCGAGCTGTGCGGGTTGGTCGAGGCCCGCGTTATCGACCTCGACGGCGTCTATGACCCCTGCCGGCCGAACGACCGCCTCCTGCTCGGCATGAAGGGCAGCATCAGTGAGTTCGAGCTGGGCATCATCCGGTCCCGGATGTGCTTACTCACGCGGGTTCCAGATGAGAGCGTAGACGTTCGGATCGGCGGCGCATTCATCGAAGTGCTGCGCCGGTGCGCTGCGATATCAGCCGCTCGCGCACGCGGTGGAGAGCCTGCAGGTCGAGCTGCGCGGGCAGCGGGGAGATGGGGAGCGCGGCCGGACCATCCCATTAGCTGCCCTTTGCACCACGTCGGAAAGCAAATGTTCGTGTCAGCCGGACCGTACTATGGTCCCGTAGTGCGACAGGGTTCGGGCCGATCTGGCCGCTATTCCGCCGCGCGCAATGCCGGCGGATGTACCGATGCTGCCAGCTGCTTGGCATAGACCTCGCGCCAGGAGCTCTTATCGTCGCTGACGAAATATCCGCTGCGTGCGCCGCGATAAACGCTGGCATTCTCGACGCCGGGCGGCAACACTCCATTGTCGCGTAGTGCGCGTGCCGCCATCAGTAGGCGCCGGCGCGTGCGCGTGATCATCTGGTCCGACGGCCCCAGATGCTCGAGCTCGTGGTCGACAATGGGCCCCATGCTTTCGGTGATCGCTTGGTCTTGCAGGTGAATACCGTCGATCCCGCTGTAAATCTTGCCGCTTTGCTGGGCGGCGCGATCCATCCCCCAGTCGTTGTCCGCGTTTGATGCCATCCGCCAACGGCCGAGCCAGCCGGTCGTGTTGGGCCGCAGCTTGTTGCCGCGCCCCGTGCCGCCGATCGGCGTGCCGTCCTTGTAGGCCGGCTGCGGCAGCGACATCGCCGACACCGCCCGCTTCCACCAGATGAAGACGAACATGGTGTGCTCGTCGTCGAGCGGCACCCACCCGCGCGCATGCATGTGGCTGACGAATTCGCCGTTGGGTGCCTGACTCCAGAACGGGAACAGGAAGTTGCCGACGCGATAGTAGGTCCGGCCGGGCCGCACTTCGCGGTAGCCGGCGTACTGCGTGCCCCACGGCGTTTCCGCCATGTGGTACTCCGGCGCTCGGTTGATGACCGTGTTCCAGACCGGCTCGTCCTCCGATAGGTCGTCGACATCGACGTGGCCGGCGTGCAGGAAGCCGAAATGCGAGGTATCGATCTCACCCTCCAGCGCTTGCAGGTAGTTGCAGTCGCGCTGGATGAAGCTGACGTTGATCTCGTCCTCCGGCATGTCGAGGATCTCGAACGCCGGCAGCGGCGGTACCTCGGCGCGCGAACCCATATAGACCCAAACCACTCCGGCGTGCTCGATGACCTTGTAGGCTTTGGCCTTCACCTTCTGCTTGAAGCCCGGCGGTGGCAGGCTCGGCATGTCGAGGCAGTTACCGTCGACGTCGAATTTCCAGCCGTGATAGATGCAGCGGATGCCGCCTTCCTCGTTGCGCCCCAGGAATAGTGACGCACAGCGGTGCGGGCAGCGATGGTCCATCACGCCGACCCGGCCCGCGCTGTCGCGAAACGCGATCAGCTTTTCGCCGAGAAGCATCAGACGAACCGGCGAGCCGTCGCGCACGAGTTCCGAGGACTTGGCCGCTGGAATCCAGTAGCATCGCATCAGCGCGCCCATCGGCGTTCCTCGGCCGACGCGCGTCAGCTCCGTGCCTTCCTGCGCCGTGGTCATCTGGTCCTCCCGAACTTGGAGCGATCGGCGCATTATGCATTCGCCGGGCAGGCTAGTTGTGCACCCGTGATGTCTCGTGCACCCTGCCCGTTCCACAAAGGGAAGCTTGCAAGCGAGGTGTCGAAGGGAGGAGCACCGCGGGTTTCCCGGCCTCAATCGCCACCGTTGGACCCTTCCGCCGACAAGCGCCGTATGGCCTCGCCTGCGCGGCCCATCCTGGCCGCTGGCAGACGCCGCTTCTTGCGGTTGGACTAAGATGCATGATTCACCGCCTTGTGTCGTCACCATATGTTGTGCATGCTGTAAGCACCGTCAAAGCTCGCTAAGAGCTGTCTAAGGGAGGAAATGATGAGGCATTTTCCGGCCGGCGCCGGGAGCGCCGCTATTGCATTTTCCCTCGCCATCGCCCGCGCCGTCCCCGCCTCGGCTGAAACCACCGTCTGGAACTTCAACATGTTCGGTCCGCCGCGCGCGGTCACCGTCTCCATCGAAACGATGGCAGAGTTCTACAAGAAAGAGTCCAACGGCGATCTCGAGATCAAGATCGCCTACGGCGCCGCGCTTGGTCCCGAGAGGCAAGTCCCGGAGAGCATCAAGTCAGGCGGCTACGAGGCCGGGATGATGTGCGCGGGATATTACCCCAATAAGTTTCCGCTGCTGACGGTGATGGAGCTTCCCTTCCTTCCGCCCCGCAACATTGCCGACAACGCCAAAGTGTATCAGGCAGTCCTCAATCATCCGCTGATCGTGAAGGAGATGGCCGAGCGCTGGAACGTCAAGTACCTCGGCCCCTCTTTCTTGCCCGCCTTCGAGTTCATGGGCAACAAACGGATCGCGTCGGTCGACGACATGAAGGGCGTCAAGATGCGTATCGTCGGTCTGAACGCCAAGGCCCTTCAGGCATTCGGCGCGGTGCCGACCATGGTGACGGCGCCGGAGGGCTACGAGGCCTTGCAGCGCGGCACGATCGACAGCTTCGGGTTCCCCTATGCGTACACGTTTGGGGCATACAGGCTGCATGAGGTCTCCAAGTTCGTCACCGAAGGCATCGCCATGAGCGGCTTCCTGTGCTTCAGCGGCGTGAGCCAGACGGCCTGGAACAAGCTGCCCGACACCCTCAAGGCCAAGCTGCAGCAAGCGCAGGATCTTGCCAGCGCGGCGCTGTTCAAGGCGTACAAGGCGGAAGACGATAAGTGGATTCCCATATTCAAACAGAAGCTTGAAGTGACCCAGTTCCCGGCGGCGGAGCGAGCCAAGCTCGTGGCTGCTGCTAGCCCCGTGTGGGAGGGGTGGGTCAAGGAGCAGGAGGCCGCCGGCCGGCCCGGCAGACAAATCTTGGACTTCGTGAAGTCTGAAGTCAGCAAGTACACGCACTGAGCCGCCTGGAGGGTCCGTGTACGAGTTGGCGGTCCTCGCGGTGGTCGTTGTTGTCCTCATGACGGCGACGACGTTCCTCGCCGGCGTGATCGGCCCGGCCCTGCGCGGCGTCGAGTACGTGCTGGTCGCCCTCTCGGCCGCCGTAGTTCTGTTCGTGATGTTCTTCGTCGGTGCGGAAGTGGTGATGCGCTACGCCTTCGATGCCCCCATCCAAGGGCATCTGGAGCTCTCCGAGCTGATGGCGCCGATCATCATGTTCCTGGCGGTATCCTACACCCAGGCAACGCACGGCCACGTCGGCATGGACCTGCTGCTCGATTCCCTGTCGCCTGGGGCGCGGCGCCGGGCCGAGATGGCAACGCTGCTGATCAGCATCTTCATCTGCTCGGTGCTGGCGTTCTTCAGCTTCAAGAACGCCTATCAGCTCTGGCTCTTCGACGATGTCACGATGTCGCCGCCCTATTTCAAGACCTGGCCTTCGGCGGCAGCCATTCCGCTCGGCTACGCGCTGATCTCGCTCAGGATGTACCTCCAGGTCCTGCACGTCTACGACCCCGGCCGGTTCCCGGCCAACGAGCCCGATGCCGGCGGCTTCCATGCGGTGGAATAGGTCACCGATCGGCGCGCCGGACCGCCGCCATTCCCGGAAGGATCGAGCGTCGTGAGCCCAGTCAGCATCGGCGTCCTGTCCTTCATTGCCCTGACGCTGTTTCTGATGTCGGGCGTGCGCATCGCCTTCGCCACCGCCATCTGCGGCTTCTTCGGGCTGTGGCTGCTGCGCGGCTACGACCCGGCGGCGCAGCTCTCGGCCAGCACCATCCTCGGCCACCTCACCAACTACAACCTGCTGGTGCTGCCGCTGTTCATCATGATGGGCTTCTTCGCCTTCTACGCCAACATCACGCGCGACATCTACTGGGCGGCGCGCCAATGGCTCGGGCACCTCCCGGGCGGTCTGGCGATCGCCACCATCATCGGCTGCGCCGGCTTCGCCGCCGCCTGCGGCGCCTCAACGGCATCGGCGGCGGTGATGGGGCGCGTCGCCCTGCCGGAGCTCAAGAAGTACGGCTACGACGACAAGGTCTCGACCGGCTGCGTCGCCGCCGGCGGCACCATGGCCATCATGATCCCGCCGTCCGTGCTGTTCGTGATCTACGGCTACATCGCCGAGGAATCGATCGGCGCGCTGCTGCTGGCCGGCATCCTCCCGGGCCTGCTGCAGGCGATCAGCTACGTGATCATGCTGCTGATCCGCTTCAAGCTCAATCCCGAGCTCGGCCCGCCCATCCGCGGCATCACCTGGGCCGATCGCTTCCGCTCGCTGACGGGCATCTGGGGCATGATCGTGATCATTCTCCTCGTGATGGGCAGCATGTACACCGGCCTCGCCACGCCCACCGAGGCTGCCGGCGTCGGCGCGCTGGGTGCGCTGATCATGGCGCTGCCGAGGCTCAGCGTGCGCGAGTTCTCCTCCGCCATGATCGAGACCGTGCGCACCACCTCGCTGATTTTCGCGATCGTGGCGGGCGTGCTCATCTACGTGCATTTTCTCGGTTTCACCGGCACACCGGCGGCCATTGCCGACGGCATTGTGCACTGGAATCTGTCGCCGACCGTGGTGCTGATCGGCATCCTGTGCCTCTATCTGTTCCTCGGCATGTTCATCGACGGCATCGGCATGGTGCTGCTGACGGTGCCGATCATCCTGCCGACCATCAAGACCCTCGGCATCGACCCGATCGTGTTCGGCGTGCTGGTCGTACGCATGGTCGAGATCGGCCTGATGACCCCCCCGGTGGGCCTGAACGTCTACGTGCTGAAGGGCGTCGCCAAGGGTGTCAGCATGGCCGACATCTTCCGCGGCTGCGGCTGGTTCGTGTTCGTCGACATCATCAACGTCGCCATTCTGCTGACCTTTCCGCAGATCATGCTTCTGATCCCGAACAGCATGATCAAGTGAGACTTTGCATCCGTCTCGCGGATGCTTCCGGCCGGTTGAACCCGCCGGGTAGCGCATACAGCCGTTACTGGCACCCTTGCCACGGACGTCTACGGAGCAACGCACGGAGCAAATCGGAGGAAACCTGAAGTCCTCGCCTTGGCGCGCGGCGACTACGCAACAGTCTCGGAGACGGCCGGTGTCCCTTCGCAGGACGAGGAGATCGCAGGTGAGCTGAGCGGTTTCGGCCTGATGCCGGATCGGGAGAAGGCGTAGCCGATGCTGGCAACCGCCCTTCTTCTGCTCGTCCTCCTGCTCGCCGTCAGCGTGCCTGTCGCCGCGGTCATGGGCGTGCTGGGCCTCGCGCTCAGCCAGCTCTTCGCCGCCATGCCGCTCCATCGCGCGTTTGGCGAGATCGCGTGGAACGCATCGAGCGAGTACATCCTGATCGCCATCCCGCTGTTCGTGATGCTGGGCGAGATCCTGCTGCGTGCCGGCATCGCCGAGCGCGTTTACAACGCCATCGCCCAGTGGCTCTCCTGGCTGCCCGGCGGGCTGATGCACGCCAACATCGGCGCGTGCGCCATGTTCGCCGCGACCTCGGGCTCGTCGGTCGCCACGGCCGCCACCATCGGCACCGTGGCCCTGCCGCAGATCGAGAAGCGAAAGTACAACGAGCCGCTGTTCCTCGGCACGCTGGCCGGCGGCGGAACGCTCGGCATCCTGATCCCGCCGTCGATCAACTTCATCCTCTACGGCCTGCTCACCAACACCAGCGTGCCGCGGCTGTATCTGGCGGGTTTCGTCCCGGGCGTCCTGCTGGCCCTGCTGTTCATGCTGATCGTGCTCGTCGCCTGCCTGATGGACCGCAAGAAGGGCGGCGTGCCGCTCGACACGACGTGGAGCGAACGCCTGCGCGCCCTGCCGAGCCTCGTGCCTCCGGCTCTCATCTTCCTGATCGTGGTCGGCTCCATCTACGCCGGCATCGCCACACCGACGGAGGCTGCCTCGCTGGGCGTCATCGCGGCTCTGCTGCTCGCCGCCTGGGAACGCCGCCTGAGCCTGTCCATGCTGCGCGCCGTGGCCGAGGGCACCATGCGCACGACGGCCATGATCATGCTCATCATCCTCGCCGCGCAGTTCCTGAACTTCGTGCTGGCGGCCATCGGCATCACCGACGGCATCGGCAAGGCCATCGAGGCGCTCGGACTTGGGCGGATCGGCACGCTGCTGCTGATCGTGACCTTCTATCTGGTCCTCGGCTGCTTCATGGAGACCATCTCCATGATGATCCTGACCACGCCGTTCGTGGCGCCGATCGTTCTCGGTCTCGGCTGGGACCTGATCTGGTGGGGCATCGTGCTCACCATCCTGATCGAGGCCGCACTCATCACACCGCCGGTGGGGCTCAACCTCTACGTCGTGCAGGGCATGCGCCGGCGCGGCGCGGTGTCGGACGTGATCCGCGGCTCCGCTCCCCTTTGTGGGCGCCATGATGGCGCTGATCGGCCTCCTGATGGCGGCGCCGGGCATCGCCCTGTGGCTGCCCCGCCTGATCATGGGCTGAGCGCGATGTCCGCACCCACCCAGTCCGGCTCGGCCGGAGAATTGCAGAAGGTAACCGAACGTCAGCCGATTTGGGAGGGAGGCATGCGGCGCACCCTGGCGTGGGCTCTTATGGGCGGATTGGGACTATGGCTCGGCGCGGGGCTGCCACGGCAGGCGATGGCGCAGGACGCGCCCAAGCCGCCGGCCGAGGCTTCCGGCCAGCGCGAGCCGGGCCGCCTCGGCGTGGAGGTGAGGGACCTGACGCAGCAATCCGTCAGGGCTCTCGGCCTCAGCCAGGAGCATGCCATCCTGGTCGTGCTGCCCGTCTCCGGCAGCCCCGCAGAGCGCGCCGGCCTGCGGCCAGGCGACGTGATCGTCGAGCTTGAGGGTACCGCTGTCGGCCGCGTCGGCGACTTCGCCGCGGCCGTCCAAGGTCTGGGAGCAGGACGGACGATCGCGCTCGGCGTCCTGCGCGGCAGCGGGCGCCTGATGTTGCAGGTAACGCTCTCCAGGCCGGCTGACATCCCGCAGGGAGACCCAGCCGAAACGGTCGAGAGGCGCATTGCCGCCTTCGAGGCGATACTTGCAACCCTTGGTCGCGAGCGCTTGCCGCAAGACTGGGCCGCCATCCAGAACAATCTCGGGGCCGCCTACGCTGACCGCGCCCGCGGCGACCTGGCCAAGAACCTGGAGCAGGCGATCGCCGCCTACCTGGCGGCGCTGACCATCAGAACGCGCGAGGCGCTGCCGCGCGAGTGGGCGACAACGCAGAACAACCTCGGCAACGCCTACCGGACCCGCATCCGCGGCGAGCGGGCCGACAACCTGGAGCAGGCGATCGCCGCCTTCCAGGCCGCGCTGACCGTCAGGACGCGTGAGGCGCTGCCGTACGAGTGGGCGCAGACGCAGCACAGCCTCGGCGCCGCCTACGCCGAGCGCGTCCGCGGCGAGCGGGCCGACAATCTGGAGCAGGCGATCGCCGCCTTCCAGGCCGCGATCACGATCACGACGCGCGAGGCGCTGCCGCGCGAGTGGGCGCAGACGCAGAACAACCTCGGCAACGCCTACGCGGACCGCATCCGCGGCGAGCGGGCCGACAACCTGGAGCAGGCGATCGCCGCCTACCAGGCGGCGCTCACGGTCTTCACGCGCGAAGTGCTGCCGCGCGATCATTTGCGCACCGCAAGGCTTGCTGGCAGCGCTCTACTCGAAGCGCGGAAATGGTCCAAGGCGGGCGTGGCCCTTGCGAGTGCCCGCGATGCGTTCCTGCTGCTTTTCGGTCAGGGGCTCAACGAGGCCGAGGCCCGCGATCTGATTACCCGGGCGGGACCGCTGTTCAGCGAGGCGGCCTATGCCGCCGCGCAGCACGGCGAGAGCGAGAAGGCGCTGGAGCTGGCCACCGAGGGGCGGGCGCGCATGATGGCGGTGGGGCTCAAACTCCAGGGGCTCGATCTGAACGCCGAGAAGCGCAAGCGCCTCGATGAGCTGCGTGCGGACATCCGCGTCACGGACCGCACATTTGAGGCAACGCAAGGCACCGAGCGGGCGGCGGCGGTCGAGAAGCTGATTGGCCTCCGGCAGGAGCTGCTCGGGCTCGTCAAGGAGGCAGACGCGGCGGGCGCCAAGTCGGGATCGGTACCGGCCCAGGCGCGCGCGCTGGTCGCCGAGGGCGGCGCCTTGGTGGTGCCGATCGTGACCACCATCGGGGGGAAAATCCTGATCGTGGCGTCGGGGTCAGACCCGCGGGCGCAGGGTCTGACCCCGATCGACCTGCCGGACCTCACCTCGGACAGGCTCGACGCGCTGATCCGGGGTGGCGACAAGGCCGGCGGGTGGCTCGGTGCCTACGCGATCAACAACCTGCCGGAGAAGGAGCAGGACAGGCGCTGGCCGGAATGGCTGGCGGCCATCGACAATGCCGGGCCGGAACTGTGGCGGCTGCTCGGGGGGCGGCTCGATGGGGTGCTTAGGCGGGCTGCGGTCAAGCCGGGCGCGCGGGTCGTGTGGCTGCCGACAGGTGCGCTCGGCATCCTGCCGCTCGGCATCGCCCAGGACCCGCAGACCAAGCGCCGGCTGGCCGACCGCTACGAGATCGTCTATGCGCCGAGCCTGGAAGCGCTGACGGCGGCGCGCGG
>JAFMSC010000309.1 GCA_017353825.1 Hyphomicrobiaceae bacterium
TACGTCGTGGACGGCGTTCCGGATGGAGACCGAGCGATCGTTGAGCACGTGCAGCGTGGTTGCCCGGGGCAACTGGTCATCGAAGCTCGGGAGAAGCGCCCGGACGCGGTCCACCACCTCCACGGTGTTCGCCTCGGGCTGTCGGTAGACCGCGAGAATGATCGCTCGCGTGCCGTTGTACCAGCTTGCCGTCTGATTATCTTGGACCGAGTCGGTGACAGTCGCGAGCTCGCCGAGCCGCACCGGCCGGCCGTTGCGCGTGGCCACGATGATGTTGCGGAACTGCTCTCCGTTCGACAGCTCGGTCTCGGCCTGGAGCGTAAGCGCCTGCTGCTTGTTCTTGAGCGTGCCCACGGGCGTGTTGGCGTTGGCCGCCGAGACGGCAGCCTGCACCTCGTCGACACCGATGCCGCGGGCCGCCAGCACATCCGGATCGAGCTGCACTCTCACCGCGTACTTCTGGCTGCCGAAGATCGAAACTTGCGCTACGCCATCAATGGTGGAGAGCGCGGGCGAGATCACCTGCTGCGCGAAAGCATCCATGGCCGGCAGCGGCGCGAGATCGCTGCGCAGCGTCAAAATCAGGATCGGTGCATCCGCCGGGTTGACCTTGCGATAGCTGGGCGGCTCGGTCATTTCGGTGGGAAGCTGGCGCTGCACGCGCGCGATAGCCGACTGCACATCGGCCGCGGCGCTGTCGATGTCCCGGTCGAGATTGAACTGGATGGCGATCGACGTCGAGCTCTGGGAGCTTGTGGCGCTGATGGTATCGATGCCAGCAATGGTCGAGAATTGCTTGATAAGCGGCGTCGCCACCGCGTTCGCCATGGTATCAGGCGAGGCGCCCGGCAGCGATGCGGACACATTGATGACGGGGAACTCGGTGCGTGGCAGGGCTGCGACCGGCAGGAACAGATAGGCGAATACGCCTGCTACCACCAGGGCCGCCGACATCAGCGTGGTGGCAACCGGGTGTCGAATGCAGAATTCCGATACGCTCATCGCTCCGCCGCGCCATCCGACGCGCTCTTGTCCTTCTGCTTGGTCGCGGGCGCGCTTTCTTCGGGTGCAGCCTCCCTTACGCGTGCACCATCGGTGAGCCGCATCTGTCCCTCAATGACCACCCGCTCTCCCGCCTGCACGCCGCTCGCGATCGCCAGACGGTCGGCCTCGCTGCCGGCCACTTCAATGTTGCGCATCTCGACGGTCTTGCCATCCGTGATGACAAGTACGAACGGGCCCTTTTGCCCACTCTGGACGGCGACGGCCGGGATCATGACGGTGTTGGGTCGGACGTCGAGATCGACCTCGACGTCGACATACACTCCGGGCCACAGCTCCAGCTTGTCGTTGGCGAATTTCGCCTTGGCCGCGATGGTGCCCGAGGAGAAATCAACGCTGCTGTCGACGAAGTCGAGGGTGCCGGTGGCCTGTTGCTTGTCCTCGCCAGGTGCATAGACACGTACCTCGGCCGGCGGTGACCGCGCAAACGCCTTGCGCAAGGCTGCGAGATCGCGTTCCGCAAGCGTGAAGCCGGCGCGGATCGGCTTGATCTGAGTGATGGTCACCAGACCTGCCGTGTCGTTGACGCCCACAAGGTTTCCTGGCGTAACCCGAACTGCACCGACCCGACCAGTTATGGGCGCTTCGAGCTTGGCGTAGCCGAGCTTTAGGCGATCGGCCTGCAGCACCGCCTCGTCCGCCTCCACTGTTTGCTGGGCCGCCTTGTAAGCAGCAACGGCCTGGTCGACCTGCTGCTGCGGTGCGACGTTCTTCTCGATCAACTCCCGCTTGCGTGCGAGGTCGGCCTGGGCTTGCGCGAGCCCCGCATTGTCCTTGGCAAGCTGCGCCTGGTCGCGGGCGATCAGAGCCTGGATTTCCCGATCATCGAGGGTGAACAATAGGTCACCCTTGTGCACGAGCTGGCCATCTTCGACACGCTGCTCTAGCACCTGGCTGTCGATGCGCGCCCTGACCACGACGATGGCCGGCGACTCGACGATGCCGATCGTGCGACGTCGGATCTTGAAGTCCTCGGCCTCGGCTTGGGCCGTGATGACGGGTATCGGCTGGCCTGAACCGCGCTTGCGTTTGCCTCCGCGATCGGAGGCCGCGTCATTGGACGTGGGCGCGGATGGGCCCCAGCTGCGATATGCGACGGCGCCCACAATCAATAGGCCGATGACGGTCGCGACACCGGCAAACCGTAGCTTGCGCACTCGTGGCGTCCCTCAACGCGAACTAGCGGGAACCCTCAACGTCTGGTGCAGAACGTTTGCGTAAAGCTTCCGTTCCGCGTCGTTGATCCTAGCGTGCGGAGCGGCCGATGGCTACTTTAGAGACCTGTGATGCGCCAAGAGTCAGCCTAGAAGATTGAACTCCCCGCACCCTCTTGACCGAGTTTTCGACATTGGTAGGCGGTGGCCGACGCCGGACGCTCGAAGGGCGAGACCTTGGTGTGCGCCCGGCTACTCCTGGGTGCTCACGGTGCCATGCCCTGAATCTACGCCCCTGTCCGATACACCGCGAGGTCCGCCCGCGTATCGGCGATCGAGAACCAGCGGTGCTGCTCGGCACGGAACTTGCGCCAGTTTGCCAGTACCTTCTTGAACTGCTCATCGCCAGCGGCTTCCTCGTCGAGCACTGACTCGAGCGCACCGCGCAAGGCCTTGATTACGTCCTCAGGTAGCACCGAGAGTTGAGTGCCCGCGCTCGCCAGGCGGGCGACCGCCTGGGCGTTCTTGGCATCGTACGAGGCCAGCATTTCGGTCATAGCGTAATAGCCGGCATAACGCAGTGCCACCTGGTAACGCGGCTGAAGGGCCGCCCACGCCGCCTTGTTCACCAAGAGGACGTTGTTGGCCTCGAGCTCCATGACGCCGGGCGTGTAATAGTACTTGGCGACCTTGTTGAAGCCGAGCTTCTCGTCGTCGTAGGGACCGACCCATTCGCAGGCGTCTATGGTACCGCGCTCCATCGACTGATAGATCTCGCCGCCGGCGATCTGTTGTGGCACAGCACCGAGCTTGAGGAAGACCTTGCCGCCGAAGCCGGCGGTGCGGATCTTGAGGCCTTCGAAGTCCTTGGGCGTCTTGATCTCCTTGCGAAACCACCCGAACATCTGACCACCGGTGTTGCCGGCCGTCAGGCCGACAACACCGAAGCTGTCGTAAACCTCGTCCATCAGCTTCCGACCGTCGCCGAACATCAACCAGGCATAATGCTGGCGCGGCGTGAGGCCGAAGGGCACCGATCCGTCAAAAATGAAGGTCGGGTTCTTGCCGATGTAGTAGCCGGTGTAGGTATGGCCGCATTCGACGGTGCCAGTGGCGACCGCGTCGAGGACTTGCAGGCCGGGCACGATCTCACCGGCGGCGAAAGGCTCGATCTGGAACTTGCCGTCGGTCAGCTCGCCGACGACGCGCACGATGGTTCGTGCGGCGCCGAACAGCGTGTCGAGGCTCTTGGGGAAGCTCGAGGTGAGCCGCCACTTCACAGTTTCGCTGGTTTGCTGGCCGAACGCGGGGCTCGCCGCAACGGCAGCGAGCGACGCTGCGCCAGCGGGGATGACTTGGCGGCGCGTGACGGTCATGACGTTTCCTCCTGTTCTGTTTGCGGGAAGTCTAGGACACCCGGCTTCGTGTCGCTACCAAGAAGAGCGGGTAGAGAAGATCGGCACCCTGCTGGAGCAGGCGCACCCAAGTTGCATGAGGACGACCAAGCGGCACGGCGCACGTTCCCTTCTGGGCCGTGCCAACCTTACACGCGCCCCTCTGACACCAGGTCAAGGGCGGTATCGACCGCGCGCAGCGCCCACCTGAGGCGCGCCTGGTGCGCTTTGTCGAGCCTGGCCGGGGCGACGCGCGTCGAGAGAGGCACGCCGGCTTCCGTGTCGACGAGCTGTTGGCCGATTACGGTCGCCAGCAGCGCCCGCTGGGCCTCAATGATCGACTCGACGACCCCGGGCGAGGCGGCGCCCTTGGCGGCAACCCCGCGGAGGCGGTCGACGCTGGAGCGGGCGCGCACGTCGTGGCGAATGGAAAGGACGCGCGCGGCCGTGAAGGTCGGCATCAGGCCGTGCGTCTTCACGTCAATGCGCCCCTTCTCGTCCGTCCGGAAGCGACGAAACATGGTGAAGGGATTATCGCGCTCGCGGGCGGTTTCGATCAGCAGGTTTTGGAAATCCATCGCGGCGTGCGCGCGGTCGTAGGCGCGGCTCCAGACCGTCTCGGCCAGGGTGGCCTCGCCGTGCACCGCCACGGCGTCGAAAAAGATGTCGACGTTGAGGAGATGTGCCGCGCGCTGCCCCGTCATCCACTTGTCGATGGTGGCGTACCAGTCGGCCACGCTCTTGCGCCAAGCCCGGTTCTTGGCCATTACGCCGCCCTTACACAGCGGTACGCCGGCGGCGTCGAGTGTCTCGTTCATGCGCGTGGCCAGCTGTTCGAAGTAGCGGTCCTCAGGCCCGCCCTCGGCGCCATCCGCATAGACGATGGCGTTGTCCTGGTCGGCGGCGAGCTGGCTCTCGCCGCGCCCGGCCGAGCCCAGCACCAATACGGCGTAGGGCACCGGCGGCGCACCCAGGCCCTCCTGCCGCATCTCTGCTTCCGCGAGCTCGGCGGCGCGCCGCGTCATGGCGCAGATCTCGGCGCTGACCACCGAGCAGATGGTGAGCGGGCCTACCTGCTCCTCAATCAGGCTGCGCGCCATCAGCGTCAGGCGTCCCCAGGCCGCGGCCAGCTCGGCGGCGGCCGCTGCGCTGTCAATGGCATCGCCCAGCACGATGGCGGTGGTGGCGCGATGGCCTAGGAGGTTGCGCGTCGTCACCGCGCCGACGATCTGGCCCGCCGCATCCGTGACGCCCAGGTGCCGGACTCCCAGGCGCTCGATGCGGCCGATGGCGCGGTAGAGGAAAGCGTCATCGGGGAGCGTCTGCAGCGGCATGTTGGCGATGCCGCCGATGGCAGCGGCAAGGGCCGCCTCGCCGCCCCCATCGATGGCGCGCAAGAGATCGCGCTCGGTGACGATGCCGGTCTCACCGCTGGCCAAGCGCACGAACAGGCTGCTGATGCGCTTCTCGATGAGAAGTCTAAGGGCTTGGCGCACCGTGATCTCCGGGCCGCCAAACACCGCCGGCACGCTCATCACGTCGCGGATGCGGTGACGGTAGGGAAAGCTGTCGATGCGCGCTAGCACCGGCCGGGCATCGACCGCCGCCTGCGCTGCCGGCGGGTAACCAGCCATGCTGTTGGCCTCGCCCTCGGCCAGCGCCCGGCTTGCCGCCTCGGCTTCCGCCAGCGTGCGGATGTCCTTGGCACGCAGGAGCGGGATCAGCGCCATGAAGATCTCACCCGCGGCTTGCGCGTCGCCGAGCGCGGAGTGCCGGCCGCGGATC
>JAFMSC010000310.1 GCA_017353825.1 Hyphomicrobiaceae bacterium
GGTGCCGCTGATCGTCGCCATCAACAAGATGGACAAGCCCGGCGCCGACCCGCAGCGCGTGCGCACCGCCCTGCTCCAGCACGAGGTTATCGTTGAGAGTATGTCGGGCGAGACGCTGGAGGCCGAGGTGTCAGCGCTGAAGCGCACGGGCATCGAAAAGCTCTTGGAATCCATCCTCCTGCAGGCTGAATTGCTCATCCTCAAGGCCAACCCCAACCGTTCCGCCGAAGGCGTCATCATCGAGGCCAAGCTCGAGCGCGGACGCGGCCCAGTCGGCACCGTGCTGGTCCAGCGCGGCACACTCCATATCGGCGACATCATCGTCGCCGGCACGGCCTGGGGCCGCGTGCGCGCCCTGATCGACGATCGCGGTGAACCCGTCAGCACGGCCGGACCGTCGGTGCCCGTGGAGATCCTGGGCTTCGATTCCGCCCCGGAGGCGGGCGACCCGTTCGCCGTCGTCGAGAACGAGGCCCGGGCGCGCGAGCTCACCGACTACCGCGCACGCAAGCGCCGGCAGACGCTGGGTGCCGCCGCCGGCGGTGGCCGCACACTCGAGCAGATGATGCAGCAGCTCAAGGAGAGCGGCCGCAAGGAGTTCCCGCTGGTCGTGAAGGGCGACGTGCAGGGCTCGGTGGAGGCCATCATAGGCGCGCTGCGCAAGCTCGGTACCGACGAGGTGGAGGCTCGCATCGTGCACTCGGGCGTGGGCGGCATCACCGAGTCTGACATCGTGCTGGCGGGCGCATCCAAGGCCGTGGTGCTGGGCTTCAACGTGCGTGCCAACGTCCAGGCCAAGACCGCGGCCGATCAGGCCGGCGTCGAGATCCGCTACTACAATATCATCTACGACCTCGTGGATGACGTGAAGGCGGCCATGTCCGGCCTGCTGGCGCCGACCATCCGCGAGCTGTTTCTGGGGAACGCCCGCATCCTGGAGGTGTTCAACATCTCCAAGGTGGGCAAGGTCGCCGGCTGCCGCGTCACCGAGGGCAAGGTGGAGCGCGGCGCCAAGGTGCGCCTCATCCGCGACAACGTGGTGATCCACGAAGGTACCTTGTCCACGCTCAAGCGCTTCAAGGACGAGGTGAGGGAGGTACCGGCCGGCCAGGAATGCGGCATGGCCTTCGCCAATTACCAGGACATCCGCGAGGGCGACGTGATCGAGTGCTACAACGTCGAAACCATCAAGCGCACGCTGTAGGCACCGCATCATCCCGGAGCGAGTCGAGCCTCACGAGATCCCGGCTCGGAGCGCCGCTCGCCTTCGCCCCCTGCACATGGACTCCGGGACGACGGGTTGAGAGACACCCTCACAATGTCCAACCGGCATACCCACCGCAAGCCGACAGGCCCCTCGCAGCGCCAGCTGCGCGTGGGCGAGCTGGTGCGTCACGCCCTCGCTCAGATGCTCCAGCGCGGCGAGATTCACGACGACGTGCTCTCCGACCACGTCGTGACCGTCTCGGAGGTGCGCATGTCGCCCGATCTGCGGCTCGCGACCATCTACGTCATGCCGCTGGGGGGCAAGGACCCGAAACCGGTGCTCGAGGCGCTGGACCGCAACCGCAAGTTCATCCGCGGCGAGATCGCCCACGCCGTCAATCTCAAATTCGCGCCCGACATCCGTTTCCTTCCCGACGAGACGTTCGACGAGGCGCAGCGAATCGACGAGATATTCCGTTCCCCGAAGGTCGCCCAGGACCTCAAGAAGGCCTGAGCTGAAGCCTGCCCGAGAACCCGCTCGAACCTCGCAACCCCAGCCACCCCCCCGCATGACTCGCCGCAAGAGCCGCAAGAAGGGCAATCCCGTGCATGGCTGGCTGGTGCTCGACAAGCCTGCTGGCACGACCTCGACGCAGGCGGTCGGCGCCGTACGGCACATCTTCCAGGCCCAGAAGGCGGGGCACGCCGGCACACTCGACCCGCTCGCCACCGGCATCCTGCCCATCGCCCTCGGCGAGGCCACCAAGACCGTACCCTACGCCGTGGACGGCCAGAAGGAGTACCGCTTCACCGTGCGCTGGGGCGTGGAGACCGACACCGACGACGCCGAGGGCCGCACGGTCGTCACAACAGATGTGCGGCCCACACGCGCGACCATCGAGGCGCTGCTGCCGCGTTTCACGGGGGCCATCCTGCAGACGCCGCCCGCCTTCTCAGCCGTCAAGGTCGCTGGCGAGCGGGCCTACGACCTTGCCCGGGCCGGCGAGGCGGTCGAGCTGGAGGCGCGCCCCGTCGAGATCGACGCGCTCGCCCTCGTGGAATGCCCGCACGCCGATACGGCGGTGTTTGCGGCCAAGTGCGGCAAGGGCACCTATGTGCGAGCGCTTGCACGCGACATCGGGCGCGCACTGGGTTGCCGCGGCCACGTTGCCGCCCTCAGGCGCACTCGCGTAGGCGCGTTCGCCGAGGCCGACGCCATCACCATGGATGACCTGCGCACGGCGGCCGATGTCGATCGAGGTGCCCCCGTCGGGCTGCTTCGACCCGTCGAGACCGCGCTCAGCGATCTTGCCGTCCTCAGGGTCAGCCGGGAGGAGACGGTCCGCCTCTTGCGCGGCCAGCCGGTCCTGGTGCGGGGGCGCGACCTGCCTCCATCGGGCCCCGCCTACGCCACCTGCAAGGGCCACCTGGTAGCGCTCGGCCTGATCGAGAAAGGACAGTTGCGCCCCACCCGCGTGTTCAATTTCAGTGAGGCCGGATAGGACCGACGGATCAATATCTTGGTGTTTCTCAGTTTTCCCTCGCAACGGGCCCGAATTGGTGTATAACGCGGGCCACGTTTGCGCGCCGCTCACGCTTGGTGCGGCGCCATGAGGCGGCCTGTGCTGGACGACATCCCGGCCACGGCGCGCAGCTTACTCCCAACATTGCCAGACCCGTGAAAGGTACCCGATGTCGCTGAGCCAAGAGCGAAAGCAGAAAATCGTCCGGGAAAACGCGACCAAGAGGGGCGATACCGGCTCGCCCGAGGTCCAAGTGGCGCTTCTGACTGAGCGCATCAACGGACTGACCGAGCACTTCAAGGTCCACAAGAAGGACAACCATTCGCGGCGCGGCCTGCTCAAGATGGTGAGCCTGCGCCGCCGGCTTCTCGATCACGTCAAGAGCCGCGACGAGGCCCGCTATCAGAAGATCATCGAGCGCCTGGGAATCCGCCGCTAGCGCAAAGGACTGCAGTCCCGCGACGGCGGCCGGGCCCCATTGGGTGACTGGCCGCTCAGTGCTTCTTCATAACAAGAAACGAGATGCGAAATGTTCGATACCCAACGTGTAGAGATAGAATGGGGCGGGCGGAAGCTCAGCCTCGAAACAGGCCGCATTGCCCGTCAGGCCGATGCCGCCGTGCTGGCCCAATACGGCGAGACCAGCGTGCTCGCCACCGTGGTGGCCGAAAAGAGCGCGCGCCCCGGCGTCGATTTCTTCCCGCTCACCGTCAATTACCAGGAGAGAACCTACGCCGCCGGCAAGATCCCCGGCGGTTTTTTCAAGCGCGAAGGCCGGCCCAGCGAAAAGGAGACCCTCACCTCTCGCCTGATCGACCGGCCGATCCGGCCGTTGTTCGTGGAGGGCTTCAAGAACGACACGCAGGTGATCGTCACCGTGCTCTCCCATGACATGGAAAATGACCCCGACGTCGTGTCCATGGTCGCGGCCTCCGCGGCGCTGACGCTGTCGGGCGTGCCGTTTCTGGGCCCCATCGGCGCCGCGCGCGTCGGCGTCATCGACGGCCAGTTTGTGCTCAACCCCATGGTCGACGAGATGGCCAAGAGCGATCTTGACCTCGTGGTGGCCGGCACCGCCGACGCCGTCATGATGGTGGAGTCGGAGGCCAAGGAGCTACCCGAGACGCAGATGCTGGAGGCCGTTATCTTCGGCCAGCGCTCGTTCCAGCCGGTGATCCAGGCCATCATCCGCCTCGCCGAGCGGGCGGCCAAGGAGCCGTGGGACTTCCAGGCGCCCGACAAGTCCAAGTACGCCGACAAGGTGCAGGCGCTGGCTGAGGCCGACCTGCGCCAGGCCTTCGCGGAAAAGCACAAGCAGCAGCGCTACCAGATGATCGCGGCCGTGAAGGAGCGCGCCATCAAGGAGCTGCTGCCGCCCGATGCCGACGCCAACGAGCAGGTGCTCCTTGCCGACGTCTTCAAGGGCCTGGAGCAGGAGGTCGTGCGCGGCGACATCATCCGCACTCGGCGCCGCATCGACGGCCGCGACCTCACTTCGATCAGGCCGATCAGCTCCGAGGTGCACGTGCTGCCCCGTACGCATGGCTCCGCCATGTTCACGCGCGGCGAGACGCAGGCGATGGTGGTCGCCACGCTCGGCACCGGCGAGGACGAGCAGTTCGTTGATGCACTGGAGGGCACGCGCAAGGAGCGCTTCATCCTGCACTACAACTTCCCGCCGTTCTCGGTGGGCGAGACCGGCCGTATCGGCTCGCCCGGCCGCCGCGAGATCGGTCACGGCAAGCTCGCCTGGCGCGCCGTGCATCCCTTGATGCCGAGCCCGGAGGAGTTTCCCTATACGGTGCGCGTGGTGTCCGAGATCACCGAGTCCAACGGTTCCTCCTCCATGGCCACCGTGTGCGGCACCTCGCTGGCCCTGATGGATGCCGGCGTGCCCCTCAAGCGTCCCGTGGCCGGCATCGCCATGGGCCTCATCAAGGAGGGAAACGGCTACGCCGTGCTGTCCGACATCCTGGGCGACGAGGACCATTTGGGCGACATGGATTTCAAGGTGGCGGGCACCGAGAAGGGCGTCACCTCGCTGCAGATGGACATCAAGATCACCGGTATCACCGAGGAGATCATGCGCGTGGCCCTCGACCAGGCCTATGCCGGGCGCATGCACATTCTAGGTGAGATGTCCAAAGCGCTCAGCGGCGCTCGCACGGAGCTCGGTGAATACGCGCCGCGCATCGAGACCATCAAGATCCCCGTGGACAAGATCCGCGAGGTGATCGGTTCCGGCGGCTCGGTGATCCGCGACATCGTCGCGACCAGCGGCGCCAAGGTGGACATTGAGGACGACGGCACCGTCAAGATCGCCGCCGCCAAGCGCGAAGCAATCGACGCGGCCCTCTCCCGCATCCGCGCCATCACCTCCGAGCCAGAGGTCGGCCAGATCTACAAGGGCAAGGTGGTGAAGATCATGGAGTTCGGCGCGTTCGTGAACTTCTTCGGCAAGCAAGACGGCCTCGTGCACATCTCCCAGCTCACCCAGGGCCGGCCCGAGACCGTCGGCGAGGTCGTGAAGGAGGGCCAGGAGGTCTACGTCAAGCTCCTGGGCTTCGACGACCGCGGCAAGGTGCGCCTCTCCATGAAGATCGTGGACCAGGCCACCGGCAAGGAGATCCCCCGTGCCGAAGGCGAGCCGGAGGAGGTCGC
>JAFMSC010000623.1 GCA_017353825.1 Hyphomicrobiaceae bacterium
TCGGGACGCCAGCCCGCACAAGTGGAAGCGCCAGCTCATCGATGGCGACCTCGATAAGCCGTTCGCTCGTACCGCCACCCTAGAAATTGCACGCGCCCCGTTCCCGCACGCAGCCGGCCTCCGCATCGATCCTCGGGCGGAAGGTGAGGAGCGGCAGAACCGTCGCGCCGTCGGCAACGCCGGTGATCTCGAGCCCGATGAGGGACGGCGGGTCGACCGGGTCGGTCCATTGCGTGAGCCAGCGCTCGCGTCCCTTGGTGCGCTCCAAATAGAGAAAGCGCATGGCGTAGGGCCCCTCGATGACGGCCGCCGAGTCTCCCGTGCGCAGGCGCGACAGGTCGATGGCCGACCGCTGGAAGGGTGCGCGCTCGCGCGTAAGCGTGGCGCCGTCGCGCCCCTGCCGGATGGCGTAGGCAATGAAGTAGGGGCCGGGCTCGGTGGGGAACGGCGGCTCGACGGCAACAAACGTCAGGTGGGAGGAGTCACCCAAGAAGACGAGGGCGCGGCCGTCGTCGCGCTGCGTGGTGACGCGCTCCAGGCGCTCGATGTCGCGGCGCAGCACGTCGATGCCGCGCGCGAGGCTGTCGTGGCGGGCCAGGAGGCGGTCCCCGCGCTCGCCGCTGTGGGAGAGCAGGCGGAAGGCGCCGGCCGCCAAGCCCAGCGTCAGCACGGTCACGACCATCGCCACCACGATCTCGATGAGCGTGAAACCGCTCTGGCGGTTGCCACGGCGCCGCCCAACGTCGGCGGGCGTGCGCGTAGCTTTCATGATGGCCACGTCACGCACGGCTCATCCGTCCTGGGCTTGCCCGGGCTCGACCATGTGGACGAGCCTCAGCCCGGCGATGCGACCTACCTCCGGGCGCTGCGGCCCACGCTTGGCTGGGGCTGTTGCCCAAAGTCCAGGGCCGATGCTGATCGCTTCGTCAGTGGTTTCTGAGGAGGAGATATTGCACGGATTGAGCACCGCCGCGAGCCCTACGGGTCTCCGTGCTGACGGAGCCGCACCCGCTCCGGCAGCCGGAGGGCATCGTTGATTGCGTCGCAAGGGTCACGAATTGTGACTGCCCGATGCCGGCCCATTGCGACGGCGGGGCAGGCGCCGGGGGCGGCGTCGGAGAGCTTCCCAGAACCGCCGCCGGGTTTCACAGCGTGAGGCGACTTTAGCGCTGCAGCGTTTCGCCCTTGGTTTCGCGCCCGGCCGCAACCGCGGCCAGCGAGATCAGGGAGATGAAGATGTAGTAGCCCGCCGGGCCCCATACGCTTCCCGTGGAGGCGTAGAGGCTCGTCGCCACCAGCGGGAACAGGCCGCCGATCAGCGAGCCCATCTGCCGCGCGAAGCCGACGCCGGAGAAGCGCACGCGCGAGTCCCGGAACAGCTCCGCATACCAGCTCCCTTCAACCGCGAAGATCATGGTCTGGATCACCGCCGGAGGGATGGCGATCGCAAGCGTCACGAGCGTCGGATCATTGCTCTCAAGCATTGGGAAGAAGGCGAACGCCACGTAGAGCATCGCAAGCATGAGCGAGCCCGCGATCAACGGCCGCCGGCCGGTGTAGTCGGACAGCCAGCCGAAGAATGGGTTCATGACGATGCCGGCGACGTTGCCCAGGAAGACGCCGTTGAGCAGGATCGCACGGTCGATGTGCAGCGTGCCAATGGCAAACGACAGCGCGAACACCGTGAAGA
>JAFMSC010000050.1:0-3597 GCA_017353825.1 Hyphomicrobiaceae bacterium
ACATGTCGATGCCGTCGATGGTGACGCGGCCGCTCGTGGGCCGCAGGAGCCCGACGGTCATGCGCGCCAGCGTCGACTTGCCGGAGCCGGACTCGCCCACCAGCGCCAGCGTCTCGCCACGAGCGATGGCGAACGACACCGCGTTCACCGCCGTCAACGGCCGGCGCCCCTCGCGTGCCAGCGTGCGCTCCAGCCAGGGCTTCGACACGTCGAAGACACGCGTGAGGTTGCGGACCTCGACGAGCGGCAGCCCCGTCATGCGCCGACCTCGGCCGGTGCGACACGCGGGACGGCATAGAGCCAGCAGGCGGCCTCGCACGACGGCGCCACGGCCAGACGCTCCGGCCTCTCCACGCGGCAGCGGTCGAAGGCCTGGGGGCAGCGGGGATGGAACGCGCATCCCGCCGGGATGGCGTCGAGCCGTGGCATGGCGCCGGGAATCTGGGTGAGGCGGGGCACGCGCGCAGCCAGAGGCGGGATGGAGCCCATCAGCCCGCGCGTGTAGGGGTGGCGGGGGCTCAGCACGACTTCGCGCACCGGCCCGATCTCGACGATGCGGCCGGAGTACATCACGCTAACTCGGTCGGCCATTTCCGCGATCACGCCCATGTCGTGGGTGATGATGAGCACCGCCGTGCCCCGCTCCTTGGCCAGCCGCTTCAGGAGGGCGATGATCTGGGCTTGGATGGAAACGTCGAGCGCCGTGGTCGGCTCGTCGGCGATCAGCAGCTCGGGCTCAGCGCACAGCGCCAGTGCCAGCACCACGCGCTGGCGCATGCCGCCCGAGAACTCGTGGGGGTAGCCGTCAAGGCGCTCCTCGGCGCCCTGCACACCGGTCTCCCGCAGCAGGGCAACGGCCCGCTTGCGCGCGGCGGCCCGCGACAGGGGGGTGTGGGTCCGGATGGTCTCGACGATCTGATCGCCGATTGGGTAGAGCGGGTTGAGGCTGGTGAGCGGGTCCTGGAACACCGTGCCGATGCGGCGGCCCCGCACTTTGCGCATCGCCTCGGCGGTGAGCGTGTCGATGCGTTGGCCGCCCAGGTATATCTCGCCGCCAAGAATGCGGCCCGGCGGCTCGATCAGGCCAATGATGGCAGCGCCGGTGAGCGACTTACCGGCGCCCGATTCTCCCACCACGCCCAGGACCTCGCCGGCGGCGATGTCGAACGAGACGCCATCTACGGCGGTGAGGGTCCCGCGCCGGGTGGGGAAGCCCACCTTCAGGTGTCGGACGGACAGGACCGGCTCGGGCATGCGCGCATCCTATCATCGCAGCTTAGGGTTCAGCGCGTCGCGCAACCAGTCGCCAAGCAAATTCACGGCCAACGCCAACAGGGCGAGCGTGACGCCAGGGAAGACCACCATCCACCAGGAGCCCGAGAACAGGTAGCGGTTGCCGATCTGGATCATGGTGCCGAGCGAGGGCTCGGTGGGCGGCAGGCCGACGCCGAGGAAGGAGAGCGTGGCCTCGGTGATGATGGCCAGCGCCAGGTTGATGGTGGCGATCACCAGCACCGGGCCCATGACGTTGGGGAGGATGTGCTGGAACATGATCTTGATCGGGCTGAGCCCGATCAGCCGCGCCGCCTCCACGTACTCCTTGTTGCGCTCCACCAGCGTCACGCCGCGCACGGTGCGCGCGTACTGCACCCAGTAGGCGAGGCCGATGGAGATCACCAGCACCCAGAACTTGCCAGCCTCGACCCGGTGGCTCTTGAACACCGCCAGCATCACGCCGTCGATCAACAGGGCGGTGAGGATGGCGGGAAAGGTGAGCTGCACGTCGGCGATGCGCATGATGAGGGCGTCGATGCGGCCGCCGGCGTAGCCGGCGCACAGCCCCAGCGTAACGCCCAGCGCTGTGGCGAGTAGCACGGCGCTGAAGCCGATCAGCAGCGACGAGCGCGTGCCGTAGAGGATGGTGGAGAGGATGTCGCGGCCCTGGTCGTCGGTCCCGAGCGGGTAGCGCCTGTCGCCACCCTGTGCCCAGGCCGGCGGCGTGTTGGCGTCGAGCAGGCTCAGGGAGCCGAGGTCGTAGGGGTCCTGCGGGGCCATCAGCGGGGCCAGCAGCGCCGCCGCCAGCATCAGCACCGTCACCAGCGCCGCCGCGACCACCAGCCTGGAGCGCATGAAGCTCTGGAACAGGTCGCTGTCGCGAAGGCGGCCGAATGGCGAAAGGGGAATGGCCAGTGCCTGCTTCTCCATTGGCGATTGGGAGTGCGCCATTCGCGCATTTGCCTCATCGTTCATTGACCGCGCCCCAGGATGCGGATGCGCGGGTCGATGCGCACGTAGACGAGGTCGACGATGAGGTTGATCGCCACGAACAGGAAGGCTACCAGCAAGAGATAGGCCGACATGACGGGGATGTCGGCGAACTGCACGGCCTGGATGAACATGAGGCCCATGCCTGGCCACTGGAACACCGTCTCGGTGATGATGGCGAAGGCGATGATGGCGCCGAGCTGCAGGCCGATCACGGTGATCACCGGCACCAGCGTGTTCTTGAGCGCGTGCCCGAAATGGACGGCGCGATTGGAGAGCCCGCGTGCGCGGGCGAACTTGATGTAGTCGGTGCGCAGCACCTCCAGCATCTCGGCCCGCACCAGCCGCGTTACCAGCGTCATCTGGAACAGGCCCAGCGTGATAGCCGGCAGGATCAGCGCCTTGAGGCCTGAGGCCGTCAACAGCCCGGTGTGCCAGGCGCCGACACTCACCACCTCGCCCCGCCCGAACGACGGCAGGAGGTGCAGCCAGACGGAGAAGACGTAGATGAGGATGATGCCGATCAGGAACGTGGGCAGCGAGACGCCGATCAGAGAGAGGGTGAGGAACACCTTGGAGAGCCAGCTGTCGCGGTTGATGCCGGTGTAGACCCCCATGGGGATGCCAAGCGCCACGGCCAGCAGCGCCGCGGCCAGCGCCAGCTCGATGGTGGCGGGGAAGCGCTCGGCCAGCAGCGCGAGCACGGGCTGCTTCATTTGATAGGAGATGCCGAAATCGAGCCGCACGGCGTTGGCGATGAAGCGGGCGAACTGGACGAAGACCGGGTCGTCGAGGCCGAGCTCCTGACGCAGCCTGATCCGGTCCTCGAGCGAGGTATCCTGCCCCGCCATTTGGCTGACGGGATCGCCGACGTAGCGGAACAGCACGAACGCCAACAGGGCCACGGCGAGCATGACCAGGAGCGCCTCGATCAGCCGTCGGATGGCGAACGCGAGCATGGTTCTATTGGGTCTTCACCAGTGTTCGCCGGGGTCGACCCAAACCTACCCCTACTTCATCTTCACCCAGTAGAACAGGATCTGGTTGTCGGCCCGTTGCACGATGTCGACCTTGTCCGACACGCCCCACACCAGCGCCTGCTGGTGCAGAGGGATCACGCCAGCCTCCTCGTGATTGATGCGATAGGCCTCCGCGATCATGTCGTCGCGCTTGGCAGGATCGGTCTCGACCAGGATCTTCTTGTTGAGCTCGGTGATACGCCCGTTGCAGTAGCCGCCGTAGTTGAATAACCCGCCTCTGCCGTCGGCGTCGCGGCAGCCAAGGATGTTCTCGATCACGTTCCAGCTGTCGAACGAGCCAGGCGTCCAGCCC
>JAFMSC010000050.1:3607-14752 GCA_017353825.1 Hyphomicrobiaceae bacterium
AACTTGCTGGTGACGCCCGCCTTCTCGAAGTACTTGGTCTTCGGCATGGAGTTGAGCTTGACCTTGATGCCAATGCGAGCCTCCATCTGCGCCACGGCCTGGCAGATCGCCTCGTCGTTGACGTAGCGGTCGTTGGGGCAGTCCATCTCCACTTCGAAGCCGTCCGGATAGCCCGCTTCGGCGAGCAGCTTCTTGGCGGCGGCCACGTCGTAGGGCCAGCGTTTGAACTCGCCGGCGCGCTTGAACAGGAGCGGCGAGATAAGAATGGCGGAATTGGCCGACATGCCGCGCATGACCTTGGTGTGGATCGCGTCCATGTCGATGGCCTGGTAGACGGCCCGGCGTACGCGGGCATCCTTGAAGGGGTTCTTGCCCTTCACGTTGGAGTAGAGCAACTCGTCGCGGAACGAGTCCATGTGCAGGAAGATGGTGCGCAGCTCAGGTCCCGTAAGCACTCGGGTGCCCGGGTTGCCCTTCACGCGCTCCACGTCCTGCACCGGCACGGGGTCCATCATGTCGATGTCACCCGAGAGCAGCGCGGCCACCCGCGTGGCGTCGGACTTGATGGTCTGGAACACCACCTCGTCCAGGTTGTGTTCCACCTTGCCCCACCAGTTCGGATTGCGCTTGAAGACCGTCTTCACGCCGGGCTCGTGGCTGACGACCATGAAGGGGCCGGTGCCGTTGGCCTTGAGCGCGAACGGGTTGAGCGAAGTCGCCGTCGCGGCCTGGGCGTTGACCGCGCCGTTGGCCTCGGCCCATGTCTTGGAAAAGATGTACCAGGTATCCCACTCGGCGTTGAGGATGGGATTGGGGGAGGACAGCACGAAATCGACCGTGTAGTCGTCCACCTTCACCGCCTTCATGTCGGCCGGCGCGCGGGTCTTGATCTCCGAGGCGGGGCTGCGCATGCGGTCGACGGAGAACAGCACGTCGTCGGCGGTGAAGTCCTCGCCGTTGTGGAATTTGACGCCCTTGCGCAGATAGAAGCGCCATCGCAAGGGATCGATGATCTCCCACCGCTCGGCGAGGCCTGGGATGATCTTAAGGTCCTTGTCGCGCTTGGTGAGACCCTCCATGACGTTGCCCAAGGCACCGAGGGTGAAGGTCTCGTTGAGCGTGTAGGGATCGAGCGAATTGAGCGCACCCTGGAAGGCGTAGCGGAAGGTGGTAGCGGCGGCCGGCTCTGCGGCCAGCGCCAGGGCAATGACACCCACCAGGGCGATTAGTCGGCGCTTCATTGCTGATCCCCTCGTTGAGACGCGGTCGAATGCCCGCCGGGGGATAGTGGCCGAACTGGCGGGAGCGGTCCAGCCGGAGCCTTGACCGGGATATGCGTGCCGACCTATGTGCAGGGGACCAGGACTGATCAAGGCACAGGGCGCCACCCATGAAAACCACCGCCAGCGCGGGCAAAGATCACGTCAAAGGCGCCACGGGCGACTGGGAAACGGTGATCGGCCTTGAGGTGCACGCCCAGGTGGCATCGCGAGCAAAGCTGTTCTCGGGCGCCTCGGCGGCCTACGGCGGCGAGCCCAATTCCCATGTTTCGCTGGTGGATGCGGCCATGCCTGGCATGCTGCCCGTCATCAACGAGGGGTGCATCGCCCAGGCGGTGCGCACCGGGCTCGGCCTCAACGCCCGGATCAACCTGGTGTCGGTGTTCGAGCGCAAGAATTATTTCTACCCGGACAGCCCTCAGGGCTACCAGATCAGCCAGTACAAGCAGCCCATCGTTGGCGAGGGCGCGGTCGAGGTGGACGTGGACGGCGACACCGTCAAGGTGGGCATCGAGCGGGTGCATCTGGAGCAGGACGCCGGCAAGCTGATCCACGACCAGCACGCCGAGTACACGCTGGTGGACTTGAACCGCGCCGGCGTGGCTCTGATGGAGATCGTGTCCAGGCCCGACCTGCGCTCGGCCAAGCAGGCCCAGGCCTACGTGGCGAAGCTGCGCTCGATCCTGCGCTATCTCGGCACCTCCGACGCGGATATGGAAAAGGGTAACCTGCGGGCCGACGTCAACGTGTCGGTGCGGCGCGTGGGCGATCGCCAGTACTCCACCCGCTGCGAGATCAAGAACCTCAACTCCATCCGCGCCGTCGGCCAGGCCATCGAGCACGAAGCTCGCCGCCAGATCGACATCCTGGAGGACGGCGGCTCGATCGAGCAAGAGACGCGCCTGTTCGATGCTGCCAAGGGCGTCACCCGCGCCATGCGCAGCAAGGAGGGAGCTCCCGACTACCGCTATTTCCCCGATCCTGACCTGCTGCCGCTGGAGCTGACGCAGGACTACGTGGATGCGCTGCGCAAGGGCCTGCCTGAGTTGCCGGACGAGAAGAGGGCTCGGTTCATCAAAGAGTACGCCCTCCCAGCCTACGACGCGGGGGTGCTGACCGCCGAGCGCGAGAGCGCCGACTACTTCGAGGCGGTGGCGATCGGCCGCGACGGCAAGAGCGCCGCCAATTGGGTGATCAATGAACTGTTCGGCCGGCTCAACAAGGACGGCCTGGAGATCGATGCCAGCCCGGTCTCGGCGGCCCAGCTGGGCAGCATCATCGACCTGATCGGCTCCGGTGCCATCTCCGGCAAGATCGCCAAGGACGTGTTCGAGATCGTCTGGAGCGAGGGCGGCGACCCAGCCGACATCGTCAACAAGCGCGGGCTCAAGCAGGTCACCGACGCCGGCGCCATCGAGAAAGCCGTCGACGCCGTGATCGCGGCCAACCCCGACAAGGTGGAGCAGGCCAAGGCCAAGCCCCAGGCGGTCGGCTGGTTCGTCGGTCAGGTCATGAAGGCCACCGGCGGCAAAGCCAACCCCCAGACCGTCAACGACCTCTTAAAGCGCAAGCTGGGGCTCTAGGCGGGACTAGGCGATGCCCATCCACCCCTCACGGCAGCACCGGCTTCAGCCTGTTGCCGGCGATTCGGGGGGCAAGACGCGGGCTCGGACCCATGCGGCCCTTTCAATGCAGCCGAGCAGTAAAGCTCAAGGGTCCGGCCACGGAACGCACGGTCCTCGTCTCAGTCCCTTGTCATAAAACGCAAATTGCGCTGCCTGCCGCGGCCTGCCGCTGTTGCCCCGGTTGACTTTCGCAAGCGCCGCGGTCGGTGTATAAGCCGCGCCCACTTCGGCGCGTCCCGCGCCTCGCAGCAGTCGAGAAGCTGCCATTATGGCACAATTTGCGGCCGCAGCGCCCGGCGCCGACTTCGGGCAAGGCACCCAGCACAAGCATTTCTGGGCGCTAACGCTGGGCTCGATCGGCGTCGTCTACGGAGACATCGGTACCTCACCCCTCTACGCCCTCAAGGAGGCCGTGAAGGCCGCGACCAGCAACGGCGCGGGGGGGCCTGAGGCCGTGCTCGGCATCCTGTCGCTGATTTCCTGGACGCTCTTCCTCATCGTCACGCTCAAGTATGTGCTGATCCTGCTCAACGCCGATAACAAGGGCGAGGGCGGCACCTTCGCCCTGATGGCGCTCGGCCAATCGGTGGCCAAGCGCAGCGCGCCGCTGATCCTGGCGCTCGGAGTGGCGGGCGCCTCGTTCTTCTACGGCGACGCCGTGATCACGCCCGCCATCACGGTGCTGTCGGCCGTCGAGGGCCTGAACTTGATCACGCCGCAGATGCAGCACGTGGTCCTGCCGATCACGTTGGCCATCCTGGCGGTACTGTTCAGCGTCCAGTCGCACGGCACCGCCAAGGTAGCGCAGTTCTTCGGCCCCATCATGCTCATCTGGTTCCTCCTGCTCGCGGTGGGCGGACTGATCCACCTGATCGACGCCCCGCGCGTCTTCATGGCCCTCAACCCGTTGCTCGCCATCCGCTTTATCCTCAGCCACGGCATGATCGGCCTCATTGTCATGGGACTGGTGTTCCTGTCGGCCACGGGCGCCGAGGCGCTCTACGCCGACCTCGGCCACTTCGGCCGCAAGCCCATCCAGGCGGCGTGGCTGGGCGTGGTTCTGCCCTCGCTGCTCCTCAACTACTTCGGGCAGGGCGCCCTCGTGCTCTCGCATCCGGAGGCGATCGAGAACCCCCTCTACCGCCTCTATCCCGGCTGGGCCCTGATCCCCATGGTGGTGATGGCCACGATGGCCACCGTCATCGCCAGCCAGGCCGTGATCACCGGCGCCTTCTCCTTCACGCGCCAGGCCATCCAGCTTGGATTGATCCCCCGATTGCAGATCCGTCACACGTCGGAGAGCGTCGCCGGCCAGATCTTCCTGCCGCGCGTCAACCAGATCCTGTTCGTCGGCGTGCTGCTGGTGACGATCGCCTTCCGCGATTCGAGCAACCTGGCCGCGGCCTACGGCCTCTCAGTCACCGCCACCATGGTGATCGACAGCCTGATGGCGTTCTTCGTGGTGTGGCGCAACTGGGGCTGGCCGGTCTGGAAGGCGGCAGGCATGATGGTGCCCCTGTTCCTACTCGAGCAGACGTTCCTGGCGGCCAACCTGTTCAAGATCCCCGAGGGCGGCTGGCTGCCCCTCTCCATCGCCGCCATGATCGGGCTCTCGGTGTTTACCTGGGTGCGGGGCGCCAAGAGCCTGGCGCGGGCCACGCGCAAGGACGAGGCCGAGCTCGACTGGCTGCTCCGCAAGCTTGACGCCAAGCCGCCGCACCGCGTGCCCGGAACCGCGGTGTTCTTGACCGCCGACCCCTACTCGGCCCCGACCTCGCTCCTGCACAACCTCAAGCACAACCGCGTTCTGCACGAGCGCAATATCATCCTCACCATCAAAACGGAGGACGTGCCGCGCGTGCAGCGCCACGAGCGCATCGAGGTCAACAAGGTGGCCGGCTCCTTCATCCGGGTGATCGCCCACTACGGCTACATGGAGACGCCGAGCGTGCCCAAGATCATCGAGCACTGCCGGCGCAAGGACCTCAACATCGACGTGGGCGCCACCTCGTTCTTCCTTTCGCGGCGCTCGCTGAAGACCACCCTCAAGTCGGACATGCCGCGCTGGCAGGAGCGCCTGTTCATCTGGCTCGCCGGGCGCGCCGAGGATGCGACCGAGTACTTCCGCATCCCGAGCGACCGGGTGGTGGAAGTCGGCACCCAGGTGATGGTCTGACGCATCGGGTCGGAACCTTCCGGCCCGCACCGGTGGTGCCGCTGATAGAAACCTGGGGGTTGCTCTCGCGCCCGTGAGCCACTTCGGCACCGGACGGGGCATCACGCGGACCGACCATCCCGACGATCAGCCCGAATTTCGGGCAGTCTGCGTAACCCCGCCGCAATCACAAGCGGCGGGCTGAGGTCCATGGGCATCGCTCCCCTGTCGCCGCGGCGTCGCGGCCGGGACCGCGCGGTTGGCACGCGGGTTGCTGTTGTGGGCGGAACGAGGGCTCCGTCCCTGTGGTCGGCAAGGGCCGCCTGCTTCTTCATTACGAGTGGGCCCCCCGTGACCTTTGAAGTTCCGCTCGAGGCCGCGACCGAGGGGGAGAGGTCGGCCCTTGGGGTGCGCATGCGAGCCGGAGGGAGACGAGAGGAGACGAGAGGAAGACCAGGGCCTCCTCTGGGCGGCGGGCGGCCGATCGCGCCCCGTGCTGGCCGTGCTGCATGCCGAGCCAATCTCGAACGATCGCAACCAGGGAGCAAGAAGACCGATGAAGCGCGAAGATCTCACCGAAAAAATCCTCGACATCAAGCGCGGGAAGGGCTGGAGCTGGAAGCACATCACCGACGCGATCGGCGGGGTGTCGCCGGTGCTGGTGGTGGGCGCCCTGTTGGGCCAGCAGAAGCTGGTGAAGCCGCTGGCCAGCAAGGCGGCCGCCCTGTTCGGGCTGTCGGAGGCTGAGGAGCGCATGCTCAATGAGGTGCCGCACCGCGGCACGCCCATGCCGCCCACCGATCCGCTGATCTATCGCTTCTACGAGTTGGTCATGGTGAACGGCCCGGCCTGGAAGGCGTTGGTCGAGGAGGAGTTCGGCGACGGCATCATGTCGGCCATCGATTTCGACATGCAAATCGAGCGCCTGCCCAACCCCAAGGGCGACCGCGTCAAGATCACCATGTCCGGCAAGTTCCTGCCCTACAAGTACTACGGCAACGAGCAGGGCATCCTGGACTACGGCCTCAAGGAGGCCTGAGGGAAGGGGCCCCAGGCCCGGCGGGCCCACAAGGCGCCTAGGGCGGGCCAAAGGCGTCCGCAAAGACGTGCCCAGAGCGTCCAGAGGGTGAAAACGAAGTCGCTATCTGCAGTCGCACCGCATCGTTGCTTTGGCTGACTTTCGTCACCGGGGGTCAGCGCGGCCAGTGAGCGGCCAGTGGGCGGCCAGTGGGCGGCAAGTGCGCGGCAAGTGGGCGGCCGCCACCAAATGGTTGCTCCCGTCCTTGACCGGGCAGGGTGGCGCTTTGCGGATCTCGGGTGCTACAAGGGGCCGAACGCGCGCCCGAGGTGCTCATGATCGGCCGTCTCAACCACGTCGCCATTGCTGTCGCCAGGTTGGCGGACGCCGCTGCCGTCTATCGCCATGCCCTCGGTGCACAGGTATCCGAGCCTGTCGCCCAGCCCGAGCACGGCGTGACCGTGGCGTTCGTGACGCTGCCCAACACCAAGATCGAGCTCTTGGAGCCGCTGGGCGAAGCCTCGCCCATTGCCGCCTTCCTTGCGCGCAACCCGAGCGGCGGCATGCATCACGTGTGCTACGAGGTGGAGGACATCCTCGCCGCCCGCGACCGGCTCAAGGCGGCGGGCGCCCGCGTGCTGGGTGATGGTGAGCCCAGGATCGGCGCGCACGGCAAACCGGTGCTGTTTCTCAACCCCAAGGACTTCTGCGGCACGCTGGTCGAGATCGAGCAGGCTTGAGACAGCATGAGCGTCACGTTCGCCATTGCCATTTATGTCGTCCTGTGGTGGACGGTATTGTTCGCCGTGCTGCCGATCGGCGTGCGCACTCAGGCCGAGGACGGCAGCGTCGTTCCGGGCACGCCGGAAAGCGCGCCCACCACGCCGCGCCTGGTGCGCGTGGCGCTCATCACCACCTTGATCTCGGCGCTGCTGTTCGGCGCGGGCTGGGCGGCCGTCAAGTACGGCTTCATCGACCTCGCCGTGCTGCTCGGGCGCGAGTAGCTTGCGCGGGGCCTAAAGCCGTAACGCCATGTGTCCTTTGATGTCCCTGTGGGGAATGTCCCTGGCGGGCATGTCCCTGGTGGGGCGACGGCTGCTGCCCCATGTTGGGCTAGGCCTTTCGCCGCTAAACAACACGTTAACGTGAATTCGCCGCCCACAAATGAAATCGAGCAAGGCGCGAACCTTGCTCGAGGCTGTTTTTTCTTGTCACCACGAGAGTCAAACCAACGTGCGCCGGTCGCCTCGCTCCATCTCCCCAGACTTGGGCTTTGACCGAGCCCCATACGGAAGCGGGACTTTATCGCCCCTTTTCTTCCCCACAAGCGCACTCTAGCTGAGCTGCGGCCTTCTGTCACCCTTGCAAAGATGCGTGGGACCCGACGGCCGGCGCCGGCGAGAGCCATCCAGTGTTGGGCCTCGGTGCACAACTTTTGAGCGACCCCGCGCGCATGCTCGCAAGGGAGCGGGGGGAAAGCCGGGACCAGTATCGTTGCCACTCCGGCCGGAACCAGATATGACCCGCAGCCAATGCACAAGGGCTCGGGCGGCGCCCTTCTGTTACAGTCAACAGCTAACGCTCAAGCCGGCGCCCCCCGAAAGCCTGGCCGTGCCACGGGGTTCCCATGCGCCTGTCCCAGTACTTCCTGCCCGTGCTGCGCGAGGTTCCGAGCGAGGCTGAGATCGCTTCGCACAAGCTCATGCTGCGCGCCGGCATGATCCGCCAGGCCAGCGCCGGCATCTACACCTGGCTCCCCCTGGGCTTCCGCGTTCTCAAGAAGGTTGAAGGGATCGTGCGCGAGGAGCAGGACCGCTCCGGAGCCATCGAGCTGCTGATGCCCACGCTGCAGCAGGCCGAGCTGTGGCGCGAAAGCGGGCGCTATGACGCCTACGGGCCGGAGATGCTGAGGTTCAAGGACCGGCACGAGCGCGAGATGCTCTACGGGCCTACCAACGAGGAGCTGATCACCCAGGTGTTCCGTGGCGCCGCCAAGTCATATCGCGACCTGCCGCGCATTCTTTACCATATCCAATGGAAGTTCCGAGACGAGATCCGGCCGCGCTTCGGCGTCATGCGGGGCCGCGAGTTCCTGATGAAGGACGCCTACTCCTTCGACATGTCGGTGGAGGCGGCGCGGCACTCCTATAACCGCATGTTCGTGGCCTACCTGCGAACCTTTGCCCGCATGGGGCTCAAGTCGATCCCAATGGTGGCCGAGACCGGCCCGATCGGCGGCGACCTCAGCCATGAGTTCATCATCCTGGCCGACACCGGCGAGAGCCAGGTGTTCTGCCACGCCGACCTGCTCGATACCCCGATCCCGCCGGCCGACGTGGACTTCGGCAGCGATCTCACGCCTCACATCGCGCCGTGGACCCGGCATTATGCCGCCACCGATGACAAGCACGACGAGGGGCGCTTTGCGGCGGAAGTGCCACAGAACAAGCGCGTCTCGGCACGCGGCGTGGAGATTGGCCACATTTTCTTCTTCGGCACCAAGTACTCCGAGCCCATGGGCTGCCGCGTGCAAGGGCCGGACGGGAACATGGTGTCGGTGCAGAGTGGGTCGTACGGCATCGGCGTCTCGCGCTTGCCGGCCGCCATTATCGAGGCGAGCCACGACGACGCCGGGATCGTGTGGCCGGTGCCGGTGGCGCCGTTCGAGGTCGGGCTCGTCAATCTCAAGCCGGGCGACAAGGCCGCCGATCGCGCCTGCGAGGGGCTCTATGCCAGGCTCGAGGGAGCCGGGGTGTCCGTGCTCCTGGACGACACGCAGGAGCGGCCTGGGGGCAAATTCGCTACCATGGATTTGATCGGCCTGCCGTTCCAGCTGATCGTCGGCCCCAAGGGGCTCAAGGGCGGCGAAGTCGAGATCAAGGACCGCAAGTCGGGCGCGCGGACCACGGCCTCGCCCGAGGCGGCCGTGAAGCGGCTGGTCGGTGAAGTCAGGGCACAGCGCATCCTGGCCTGACCGGCGAGCCCAGTTGAATGACGGGGGACTTTGCGCAGCCATGACCGCGCCCGCTGTGGATACCCGGCCGTTCGCAGCCTACGAGTGGCTCCTGGCGCGGCGCTATCTGCGGGCGCGACGCAAGGAGGGGTTCATCTCGGTGATCGCCGGCTTCTCCTTCCTCGGCATTCTCTTGGGCGTGGCAACGCTGATCATTGTGATGGCGGTGATGAACGGCTTCCGCAAGGAGCTGTTCGCCAAGATCCTGGGTCTCGACGGTCACGTGGTGGCGATCCGGGTCGATACGGCCGATTTTCCCGACTATGAGGACTACGCCAAGAAGCTGGAGAAAGCCCCTACCGTCAAGCGTGCGGTGCCGCTGATCGAAGGCCAAGCCATCGTCTCGACGCCGGCCCAGTCGGTCGGCGCCAAGGTGCGCGGGATCACCGAGGAGGGCCTCAAGGCGCTGCCGCAGATCGCCAACAACGTGAAGTTTGGCACGCTCGAAGGCTTCGACAACCAGGACGGCATCGCCCTCGGTACCGGCTTCATGCGCCTGTTGCGCGTCAGCGTCGGCGATACCGTCACGCTGATCTCCCCGCGCGGCGCGCGCACGCCGTTCGGCGTGGTGCCGCGCATCAAGTCCTACAAGGTCGCGGCGATGTTCGAGATGGGTATGTCGGAGTTCGACCGCACCATGATTTTCATGCCGCTCGCCGAGGCTCAGCGCTTCTTCGACAAGGGCAATGCGGTCGACGTGCTCGAGGTGTTGGTCGACGACCCGGAGAGGGTCGAGACGTCGGTAACGGCGATGCGGGATCTGGGCATCCCCGCACTCCAGTTCGTCGACTGGCGCAGGCGCAACGAGAGCTTCTTCTCGGTGCTCCAGGTGGAGCGCAACATGATGTTCATCATCCTGTCGATCATCGTTCTGGTGGCCGCCTTCAACATTATTTCCGGCTTGATCATGCTGGTGAAGGACAAGGGCCGCGAGATCGGCATCTTGCGCACCATGGGCGCCAGCCAAGGGGCGATCATGCGCGTGTTCCTGATTACCGGGGCCAGCATCGGTGTGGTCGGCACGCTTGGCGGCTTTCTGTTCGCCATCCTGTTCTGCTGGAGGATCGACGACATCCGGCTGTTCATAGCCTGGCTCACCGACACCAAAATCTTCAACCCCGACATCTACTACCTGACAAAGCTGCCGGCCGATCTCGACTGGCAGACCACCGGGATCATTGTGGCCATGGCGCTGGTGATGTCGGTGCTGGCCACCCTCTATCCTTCCTGGCGCGCTTCCCGGCTCGATCCGGTGGAAGCGCTTCGCTACGAGTAGCGCCCCGTGCAGGACACCGCCCGCCATCCCCGCCCCGTGCTTCAGCTGCGCGACGTGCACCGCGTGTTCCGCCAGGGTGACCGCGAGATCCACGTGCTGAAGGGCGCCAATGCCGACCTCTACCCCGGCCAGGCGGTGGCGCTCGTCGGCCCTTCGGGCGCCGGCAAGTCCACGCTCTTGCACATCACCGGGCTCCTGGAGACCGCCGACGGCGGCAAGGTCTACGTCAGCGGCCGCGACTGCTCGCGCCTGAGCGACGCCGAGCGCACGCGCGTGAGGCGCGTGGAGATGGGCTTCGTCTACCAGTTCCACCAGCTCCTGCCTGAGTTCTCGGCGCTGGAGAACGTGGTCCTGCCGCAGCTGATCCGTGGCCTAACCTGGGGCCCGGCGGCCGGGCGCGCTATCGCGCTGCTCAAGATGCTTGGCCTCGGCGAGCGCCTCGACCACCGCCCGGCCCAGCTGTCGGGCGGCGAGCAGCAGCGCACAGCAATAGCCCGCGCGCTTGCCAACGCGCCCAAGATCGTGCTCGCCGACGAGCCCACTGGCAACCTCGACCCCGGTACCTCGGCGCTGGTGTTCCGCGAACTTCTGGCCCTCGTCGAGCACACGGGCGTGGCGGCACTGATCGCCACCCACAACATGGATCTCGCCCGCTGCATGCACCGCGTGCTGCGCCTGGAGAACGGCCTGTTGCAGGAGGCGCGCCCGGCCGACGTGGCGTGACCCGTCATCCCCGCCTCGCCCCGGCCTCGGTCGGGGGCTGTCTCAGGACCTCTCT
>JAFMSC010000311.1 GCA_017353825.1 Hyphomicrobiaceae bacterium
GATGCGGCGATGGCGGGGCTGCGCCCGGCCAGCGAGGCCTACGCCAGGCTGCTCGCGCGCACCGTGCGCGAACGCCACGACGCCACGTGGGGCCTGTCGGAGACGGGCGCCTCGGGCCCGACGGGCAATGCCTACGGCGACGCCCCCGGGCATGCCTGCCTCGCGCTGTCAGGACCAAGCGAGAGGGTCTTGACCGTCGAGACGGGAAGCGCCGACCGCCAGGCCAACATGCAAGCCTTCGCCGCCAAGGCACTGGAGACGCTGCTGGACTCGATCAGGTAGGGGGCTCTGCGACAGCCGCCAACAGCGGCCTGCCGGCAGCGGCTTGCGCGAGGGGTTTCAGCGACGAGGGCTGACGTTCCTCCTGCCCCCTGCATGGCGGGGTCGGGCAGCGTCGATCCGAGCTGCGAATGTCAGTCGGCAAGCCTACCTTGCCGCATGGCCATGCAGGCTTGCTCTGCCGGCGAGCGGTCGGGGTTGGCGCGATTCCATGACCAGGCTAGGGCCGTGCGCGGCCCCACGACCAACACACGCTCCTGGCAGCGAGCGGAGGTCGGGACCTCCTGCTCGATCAGCAAGGAGAAGGGGCAACGAGGATCGGCAGTTGGCTCAGCGAGCGCGAGCAGCGCCTAGCCGCGGGTGCGGAGACCGCGTCGGCGGCAACTCCGGTGGACACGCAGATCGTGTCAAACGGCGGGTATGGGGCCCCGTTGAGCCCGGACGAGCGGCTCAGCTGGTGCGTTTGCGGAACTCGAAGGGTTAGCCACCCCCCCAGCCACGACCATCCGATCCCCACCGGCTCGCCGACATTGGCCGCCGTTGAGGGCGAGGGAGCACATCCGGCCCTTGAGATCGGCCGCCGGTCCCGGTAAGCCGCTTGTCATGAGCAAGACCACGATTCTCCCCCCCGCACCCCCGCCGCCGGTCGAGCCCATCGACCTGAAGGAGGCGCTGGAGGAGCGCTATCTCGCGTACGCCCTCTCCACCATCATGCACCGGGCGCTGCCCGACGTGCGCGACGGGCTCAAGCCCGTGCACCGGCGTATCCTCTATGCCATGCGCGAGCTGAGGCTCGACCCTGCGGGCGGCTACAAGAAGTGCGCCAAGATTGTCGGCGACGTGATGGGCAACTTCCATCCCCACGGCGACCAGGCCATCTACGACGCGCTGGTGCGGCTCGCCCAGGACTTCGCGGTGCGCTACCCCCTGGTGGACGGCCAGGGCAACTTCGGCAACGTGGACGGCGATAATCCCGCCGCCATGCGCTACACCGAGAGCCGCATGACGGCTGTGGCCGGCCTCCTGCTCGAGGGCATCGACGAGGACACCGTCGATTTCCGGCCTACCTACGACGGCACCAACCAGGAGCCCGTCGTCCTCCCCGCCAACTTCCCGAATCTGCTCGCCAACGGCACCTCGGGCATCGCCGTGGGCATGGCCACCAGCATCCCACCGCATAACGTCGCGGAGCTGTGCAACGCACTCCTCCATCTCATCAAGCACCCCAACGCCCACGTCGACAAGTTGGTCGAGATGGTGCCGGGCCCGGACTTTCCCACCGGGGGCGTCATTGTCGAGCCACGCGAGGCCATCCTGGAGACCTACAGGAGCGGCCGCGGCGGCTTCCGGCTGCGCGCGCGCTGGAACAAGGAGGACACGGGACGTGGCACCTACCAAATCGTCGTCACCGAGATCCCCTACCAGGTGCAGAAGGCCAAGCTGGTCGAGCGTCTGGCCGAGCTGATCGAGCAGAAGAAGCTCCCGCTGCTCGGCGATGCCCGCGACGAGTCCGCCGACACCATTCGCCTGGTCCTGGAGCCGAAGAGCCGCAGCGTCGATGCCACCGTGCTGATGGAGAGCCTGTTCAGGCTCACCGAGCTTGAGGTGCGCTTCTCCCTCAACATGAATGTCCTCACCGGCGGGCAAGTGCCGCGTGTGCTGCCGCTGCGCGACGCGCTGAAGGAGTGGCTCAATCACCGCCAGGTGGTGCTGGTGCGGCGCTCCAGGCACCGGCTGCAGAAGATCGAGCATCGCCTTGAGGTGCTCGACGGCTTGCTCATCACCTACCTCAACATCGACGAGGTGATCCGGATCGTTCGCTTCGAGAACGATCCCAAGGCCCGGCTGATGGCGCGCTTTAAGCTCTCCGAGGTGCAGGCCGAGGCGATCCTGAACCTGCGCTTGAAGGCCTTGTCAAAGCTCGAAGAGATCGAGATCAAGGCCGAACACGACCGGCTCTCCAAGGAGCGACGCGACCTGAAGATATTGCTCAAATCGGAGGACCAGCAGTGGGAGCGCGTCGCCGACGAGGTGAAGGCCACGCGCGAGGCCTACGCCAAGGAGACCGTGCTGGGCCGGCGGCGGTCGAGCTTCGCCGACGCACCCGTCATCGAGATCGACCTCGATCAAGCCATGATCGAGAAGGAGCCCATCACAGTGATCCTGTCCGAGAAGGGCTGGATCCGCGCCATGCGGGGCCACCAGGACGACCTGTCGAAGCTGGAGTTCAAACAGGGTGACCAGCTATTGCGCGCCGTCAAGGCCCACACCACCGACAAGCTCCTGGTGCTCGCCACCAACGGCAAGGTGTTCACGCTGGCGGCCGACCAGCTCCCCGGAGGGCGCGGCCACGGCGAGCCGGTGCGGCTGATGGTTGACCTGGAGGAGAACCACGCGTTCGTGGAGATCTGGGTGCATCAGCCGGACCGCAAGTTCCTCATCGCCGCCACCTCGGGGCACGGCTTCGTGGTGCCCGAGGAGGAGATGGTCGCCATGACGCGTAAGGGCAAGCAGATTATGAATCTCACCGAGCCCGACGAGGCGCACATCGCCGTGCCGGCCGACGGCGACACCGTCGCCGTCATCGGCGAGAACCGAAAGATGGTGGTGTTCCCGCTGGCCGAGGTGAACGAGATGGCGCGCGGAAAAGGCGTGCGCCTGCAGCGCTACAAGGACGGCGGGTTGTCTGACGTGCGCGTGTTCGCCAAGCACGACGGACTGACTTGGCTCGATCCCGCCGGGCGCACCTTCACCCTGCCCTTCTCCGAGCTGCGGGATTGGCTTGGCGAGCGCGCCCAGGCCGGACGGCTGGCACCGCGCGGCTTCCCAAAATCCAACAAGTTTGGGCGCTCATCCTAGGCAACCGATCTCTCCACCGAGGCTCGCCTCTTGCGCATTGCGCGTGTCGACGCCAAGGGGTAGATGCAAACTGCGGGGTGGCGAGGGAAGCTGCCGATGCGGGCGCCCGTTTGCGCCGTGGTGCTGGTGTCGCTGCTCGCGCCGTTGGGCGCCAGCGGCGCGGCATTGTCGCAAGCGGCGTGCGCCAAGGCGGACTTCGAGGCCGTCGTCAATGCCGCCGGCGCGGCCTTGCGCGATCTTGCCCAGCAGAACAAGCCGGTGTTCCAGGCCAAGCTCAACCAGCTCAAGGACAAGCGTAGCTGGAGCAACGACGAGCTCATCAAGCAGGCCGAGCCCTTGGTGCGCGACGAGACCATCGCAGGCTACGACAAGAAGTCACAGGAGCTGCTGGCGCGCATCACCGGCGCCGGGCAGAACAAGGCCGATCCGCCCGCCCCCAACTGCGCGCTCCTCACCAGCCTCCAGGCCGACCTCAAGCTCCTTGTGGAGACGCAGCAGGCGAAATGGACGCGCATGTTCGGGAAGCTCGACCAGGAGTTGGCGAAGTAGGGCCAACCCCTTGGGTAAGCCGCGATGGCGAGACCAACCGTTGCGAGCGCCACGCCTTCTCTCGGCTCTGTGTCCCGGTTCGCACTTTGTCCGGAGCGGCAGGGCTCTCCAGCGGCAATTCTTGGGGTGTCAATCGCGCTCGGGCACGGCCCTGAGCGCGCCTTGGGGAGCGATCGGTAGAGGCGATGCGTTGGCGTTGGTTGCCAGCTGGCGCAACGTTGCGAGTTCCTCCAGCCGCACGACCTCGATCGCCGCAGGTCGGCCGAAAAATCTCGTCCACGGCGCCGTCTCGAAGCGGTAACGACCCGCGCCAAGAACGCGCTCGAAGACGCCATTGCGGTAGAGCGGCCCACGATGCGTGTCCGTGATGATGGGGTTGCCTTCTGGTCATGACCGCGTTTCCTGACGCGCGCTCGACGACATATGGGTACGGCCTTGATCCCAGCCGATGTCGAGGATGGGCCGGACCAAGTTGGCACTTTGGCGTCGGCAGTCGAGCCAGTGCCGACCTTGACCAGTGTCAACCCTGCTCCCTGCCGGGTGCGGCCGCCCCGCGACGGGTTCGATCGGAGCAGCTGAGGCCAAGGCACTGAAAACCGTCCCGACAGCGCAGGTGTATGCCCCTATTGCTTCGGGAACGTGAGGCCCAGTGCTCTGTACCGGGCGGGGTCGTCGCCCCAGCCTCCGCGGACCTTGACGAACAGGAAGAGGTGGACGGGTCGCTGCAGAAGTTCCGCCAGCTCTTTGCGGGCTTCCATCGAGAGCTGCCTGATCATGGCGGCGCCCTTGCCAACCACGATCGCCTTCTGGCTATCGCGCTCCACATAGATGGTCTGCTCGATGCGGACGGAGTTGCCCTCCTCGCGCCACAGGGTGGTCTCCACCGCAGACTCGTAGGGCAGCTCGTCGTGCAGGCGGTCGTAGATCTTCTCCCGCGTGATTTCGGCGGCGAGCATCCTAAGCGGTGCGTCGGACACCTCGTCGGCGGGGTAGTGCCACGGGCCCGGCGGCACCGAGCGGACGAGGAAGGCCCTAAGGTCGGCGACGCCGTCGGCGTTGAGCGCCGAGATCATGAAGGTGGCGGCGAACGGGATGCGCGCGTTGAGCTCGGCGGCAAGCGCTAGCAGCTCCTGCTTGCGCACGCGGTCGATCTTGTTGAGGGCGAGCAGCAGCAGCGGATGGCTCCCCTGATCGGGCGAGGTTCCTGATCGCCTCGACTTAGCCCCGGCGTCAGGGATGACGCCGGTCGTCGCCAGTTTGGCCAGGATGCGCTCAACGTCGTCGTCGATGCCCTTGGCGGCGTCAACGACGAGCAACACCAGGTCCGCGTCGCCGGCACCGCCCCAGGCGGCCTCCACCATGGCTCGGTCGAGGCGGCGGCGCGGGGCGAAGATGCCGGGCGTGTCGATGAAGACGAGCTGGCTACGGCCGTCGATGGCGATACCCCGCAGGGTCGTGCGGGTGGTCTGCACCTTGCGGCTGACGATGGCGACCTTGGTGCCGACCAGCGTGTTGACGAGAGTGGATTTGCCGGCGTTGGGAGCGCCGATCACGGCGATGAAACCGCAACTGGTATCGGTCTCGCCGTGCGTCTCGGTGTCAGACATCGGCTCCACGCTTCCACACGCCCTCGCGCGCCAGCAGCGCGCTGGCGGCGGCCTGCTCGGCGGCGCGCGCGATCGCGCCCTCGCCG
>JAFMSC010000312.1 GCA_017353825.1 Hyphomicrobiaceae bacterium
GTCATTCCCGCGAAGGGGGGGTCGAGCTGTCCCTTGCGTTCGCCGCCGACGGGGTCGGATGCGGAGCCAACCCGCCCTCCCCACCAGCGCCGCGGGTGAGGCGGCTCATCGCCGGCGCGGGCGAGCGGGGCTGGCGCACCCGGCGCGGAGCCGGCCACCCGTTCGTCCGACCAGCCCTCGTGCCAGTGCTCGGCCGAACACGCCAGGAAGGCGCACTCGTTGCTGGTGCGAGCCTTGCGCGCGCCCCCGACGGCGTCGAGCAAGCCTGCGAGGCCACCATTGGCAGGTGAGCGAGGCGTTGGCGTTTGAGAGCTCCCTTGCTCAACTCCCAACAGGCGCGCCCATCGCCCTCCACATCAAGCAGCTCCCGGCCCAGCGGCTCCTGCGCCTCGCTTTGCTTCTGACAACCCGGTCGACACCCCCCAGAGACAATCGCAACGCTTTCCTACTATAAGTGTGCGGAGTGTTTGCCGAAGGGATGTTGCGTTAGAACAAAAAGGGAATATTGCAACAGAAATGGAGTCCTATGTGGTGCCAAGTCATCTGGGTGCCAAGTCATCGCCTTGCGCAGGTTCCTTCTCCTCAAGCCGGTGTCGGCGCCATCGCCCCACGACGCCTGCGAAGCCGGCCGCTGCCCACCAGCGGCCGCAATCGGCGCCTAATGGCCGGGACTGGCGTGCAAAACCAAGTGCCGCCCAATCAGCATGGGAAGCCCAATGAAGAGACCCACCGCCGTCCTGCTCGCCGCCACTGCTGTGGCCACACCGTTCGCGCTCACCGCCCAGACCCTGAACCTGCCGCCCCGCAAGCCCGGCCTGTGGGAGGTCTCGACCACCATTGAGCGGCAGAAGGACACCGCCGACAACACGAAGGCGTCGCCGCCCATCTCGGCGCAGATGTGCCTCGATGCCTCGACCGACCGCGAGCTGATGGACTATGCGCTAAAGTTCACCGAGGGCAAGTGCAAGAGCCTGACTTCAAAGCGTGAAGGCAAGAGCATCGTGATCGACGCGGACTGCACCTTTTCAGGACGGGCGACCAAGAGCAAGATCGTGTTCACGGGCGACTTCCAGTCGGCTTACACCATGCGCACCGAAGGCACGATTGAACGCGGCAGCAAGGGGCCGCAGGCGATGCTGACAACTCAGACAGCGACCTGGAAGAGCGCCGACTGCCCCGGCATGAAACCCGGCGACATTACCCTGTTCGGTGGGGTAAAGATGAACATCAATCAGCTCAAGGCGCTGTCTGGACTGATCAGGTGAGCGCGGGAAGGGGTTGCACCGCGCGGGGCGGTCTTGCATTGGAGCGGCACTCGGGGTGAAAAGCAATGATCCGCACCCGCTGTAGCCGCAGGCCGACGACGCAGAGGGCCGGACCAACGGCCGAATCGTGGAGGAACCAAGGATGACCCGCCATTCGCGCCCCGCCAGCTGCGTGCTGAGCCGGCGCACCTTCATCGCATCCACGCTTGCGGCAGGCGCGTCCGCCGCCGCCCTGCCCTTGCTGTTGCGCCGCGCCGTGGCGCAGGCGGCGGCCTACCGCATCGACGTCCACCACCACCTCTCGCCGCCCACGCACATCGAGGCTCTGCGCAAGGCCAGCCTGGGGACGCCGCCCACTTACAACTGGTCAGTAGCGAAGTCGCTGGAGGACATGGACAAGGCCGGTGTGGCCACCTCGATCACCTCGGTGACCACGCCCGCAGTGTCGTTCCTCGACAACGATAACGCCCGCCGCGTTGCGCGCGAGTGCAACGAGTACGCGGCCAAGCTGATGACCGACCACCCGGGCCGCTTCGGTATTTTCGCCACGCTGCCGCTGCCGCATGTGGATGCCAGCCTGCAGGAAATCGCCTTCGCGCTGGATACGCTGAAGGCCGACGGCATCTGCCTGATGACCAACTACGGCGACAAATGGCTTGGCGCGCCCGAGTTCGCGCCGGTGATGGAGGAACTGAACCGCCGCAAGGCGGTCGTCTACACCCACCCCGCGGCTGCCAACTGCTGCCGCAATCTCGTGCCCGACATCCCCGACCAGATCATCGAGTTCGGCACCGACACCACGCGCACCATCGCCAACTTGGTGTTCTCGGGCACCACCGTGCGCTGCCCCGACATCCGCTTCATCTTCTCGCACGCCGGCGGAACCATGCCGTTCCTGGTGGAGCGGCTGCAGCTCCTGCCCGGCATCAGCCCGAAGCTCAAGCAGGGCGGCTGGGATTTCGAAAAGGTCAGCGCCCAGCTCACCCGCTACCACTACGACACGGCGCAATCCGCGCACCCTGGGGCTCTGTCCTCGCTCATGCGGCTGGTCTCCGTGTCGCAGGTGGTATTCGGCACGGACTATCCCTTCCGCACCAGCATCGACCACGTGAAGGGGCTGGCGGCCTACTTCTCCGGCGCCGACCTCATTGCCATCGAGCGCGGCAACGCGGTGAAGCTGATCCCCCGCCTGCAAGCCTGAGAACGGAGATCTTGGTCAGGACGATCCGGCACTGTGGCGCATTGACGAGGGCAGGGCCTTGGGGAATGCTAGCCACGCGCCCGCGGTTTTTCGCGGGTGTGGCACCGTCCCTGGACCAGGCAGCCCTTCTCATTCGACCGTTCACACGCTAGTACCGTTCACACGCTAGTCATGTGCCCCGCCCACACATATGGCCTCTCTGCGCCGGTGGCCTCTCCGCGCTGGTGGCGTCTCTGCGCGGCCTTGCCCTGTCATTTTGTGATCACCGACTAGGATATCATCGAGCGCGCAGCATTAGGACAGGGGAGGTTTACCCATGGACACCAGCTATGCCAGATGGGCGGGCATCACCGTGCTCGCGGCCATCATCGGGCTGGTCTCCTACGGCCTGGTACGCAACACCGGCGAAATCGGGCCCGGCCGCATCGTCATGGCGACCGGCAGCTCGCAGTATTACGAGCTCGCCGAGTCCTATCGGCGCGATCTTGAGCGCTACGGCGTGAAATACGAGGTACAGCGGGCAACCGAGGGTTTCGCCACGCTGAAGGCGCTCCTGGAAGCCGGTCCGGGCATCAACGCCGGCTTCATCAAGGGCGGGCTCGTCGGCAGTATGCAGGGGCGGATGGCCACCGACAAGGCCAAGGGGCGGTACGCCGAGTTCTCCAAGCTCTGGTCGGTCGGCAGGCTATTCTACGAGCCGATCTGGGTGTTTACGCGCGGTGATCTGCCGATTACGAGCCTGCGCGACCTCAAGGACAAGAAGATCCTCCTCGGCACCAAGGAAAGCGGTACCCGGCGCATCGCCGGCCAGCTCTTGAAGGCCAACGGGGTCGACAAGAGCAACGCAACGCTATTGGTTGGCAGCCTTCCTGACGACGCCGCTCCGCTCTTCGACGGCAGCGCCGACGCCGCCATCCTGATCGAGCCGGCGGACTCCCCGCAGATCCAGACGCTGTTGCGCGTTGAGAACATCCGGCTCATGGACTTCTCGGGCGAGGCCGAGGCTTACGACAACCGCTTCCCGGCCATCAGTAAGGTGGTGCTGCGCAAGGGCGCCGTGGAGTTCAACCCGCTGGTCCCCTCAGACGACATCACGCTGCTCGCCACCACGGCGGCTCTGGTGGTGCGCACCGACATGCATCCAGCGCTGGTGAGCCTGCTCACCCACGCCGTGATCGCCAATCCAAAGAGCGGCTTCGACAAGGCCGGAGACCCCGTGCTGTTCTACCGCGCGGGCGAGTTCCCATCGGCGAGCGATCCCGAGTTCCAGGTATCGGTGGAGTCGCGCGCCATCTACAAGTCCGGCGAGCTGCCGATCATGCTGCGCACGCTGGTGCCTGTAAGTGCCTACCTGGGCTTGCCGTTCTCCGTCACTGCGTTCGTCAGCAGCTACGCCGGGCAGATGCTTCTGGTCGTGATCCCGGTGCTGGCGCTGATCATTCCGTTCACCAGGACGGTGCCAGCCGTCTACGTCTGGATGGTGCGGCGCAAGCTGTTCTATTGGTACAATCAGCTCAAAACGCTGGAGAGAAACCTTGACACCCGCGGGACCAAGCTCGACGCTGCCGCGGAGCAGGCGGAGCTGGAGCGGATCGACGGCGCGGTGAGGCGCATCCGGGTTCCGCTCCATTTCTCGAACGAGCTCTACGACCTGCGACTTCACATCGACCTCGTGCGGCAGCGGCTCTCCATCCAGCCGGCCGTTTCGATGGCCGCGGAGTAGGGGGCGCGCCGGCCGCGGCGCCGGGCATGAGGTTCAACCGCAGCATCTTGGCGTCATGGCATGGGCAAACCGGATTTCGATCCTCGTGAAGTGCTGGAGAGGTACGTGGCGCTCCTGCGCGAGCCGGGCGCCACGGTGGTGCGCAGCATCACCGAGCTGGCCCACCCCAAGGAGAGCATCAGGAGTGTCCTGCAGCACTGCATCAGGACCGAGGCCGACCAGGAAAAGCGCGCGTTCCTGCGCGATGCCTACACCTCGCTCAGCAACTTCCAGGAGATCAGCGATGCCGACAAGGAGGCCCTGGCGGTCCTGAGCGAAATGGGCCCGATCGCGACCGAGGGCAGCAAGCTGTTCGACAAACAGGCGCGCCAGATCACCCACGTCGCGGCGCCGCTGCGCTTGCTGCTCGACCGGGTCACGTCAGAGCGCGCGGTGCTCGCGCAGGAGCTGAAGTCGTTGACAAGCGAAGAGTGAGAGATCAGGGACCCCCGAATGAGCGATCCAGCGGGGCGTCTTTCTAAGCGATCCCTAGGCCCGATCCCTAGGCCCGATCCCTAGGCCCAATCCCTAGTCCCTAGGAGCCTGTCCATTTAGTCGGTTGCGGAGGGAACTCGTGAAATGGAATTCTCTTCGGAACTGCGACAGTCGGCTCAGGCCCGCGCTCTGGGCTGCGAGAGCCGGCGAAACACGGCCGAAGAGGATGCCGATCTGATGGCTGAGGGAATCTCATTCTACGGCGCTCTCCCTGCCGGCATTACTTGGACAGGCTCCTAGGGCATGGGCAGCGCCTCGTGCTCCTTCAACACGCGGCCGCCTTCCCTGTCCGTCTCGATCAGCTTGACCCGATAGCCCCAAAGCTGGGCCAGATACTGCAGCGTGCGTTCGGCCTCGGCCTTGTCGAGCAGCACGCCTTTGCGCACGTAGTGGGTGAGCACCAGGCGGCGGCTGCCGGAGAGGTCGGCGTCCGTGATCTGCAGGTCCGGGTCTTGCGCGGCCACGTCGTAGAGCTGCGCCAGCCGGCGGCGCAGGTCGCGGTAGCCCAGTTCGTTGTGGATGGCGGCGACGTCCATGGTGCTCTCCTTGGCATCGTCGTCCACGGCGAACAGCCGGAAGTCGCGGATGAGCTTGGGGCTGAGGAACTGGCGGATGAAGCTCTCGTCGCGGTAGTCTACCCAGGCCTGCC
>JAFMSC010000313.1 GCA_017353825.1 Hyphomicrobiaceae bacterium
GCATGGCTCGGTGCTCAAGGCGGTCGGCATGGTCCTGGTGGGGCTGCTGCTCGGCCTGGTGGGCACCGACGTGAACAGCGGGCTCACGCGGTACACGTTCGGCATCGCTAGCATCTGGGACAACATTGATTTCGTACCGCTCGTCATCGGCATGTTCGGCATCGTCGAGATCATCCGCAACCTGGAGCAGACGGAGCTACCGCGCGCTCAGCTCAAGGCGACGATGCGCGAGCTCTGGCCGAGCAGGCAGGAGTTCCGCGAATCCTGGCCGGCCGTGTTGCGCGGCACCGGCTTGGGCTCGATCCTGGGCATCCTTCCGGGCGGTGGTGCCGTGCTGGCCTCGTTCGCCAGCTACACGCTGGAGAAGAAGGTCGCCAAGGATCCGAGCCGGTTCGGAAGGGGCGCCATAGAGGGTGTGGCGGGGCCAGAGTCGGCCAACAACGCGGCCGCGCAGACCAACTTCATTCCATTGCTCACACTGGGGCTGCCGTCCAATGCCATCATGGCGTTGATGATGGGTGCTATGATCATCCAGGGCATTCAGCCCGGCGCGGCGGTGATGACCAACCGGCCCGACCTGTTCTGGGGCATGGTCGCCAGCATGTGGATAGGCAACCTGATGCTCCTGGTGATCAACCTGCCGCTGATCGGCATCTGGGTGCGGCTCCTGTCCGTGCCCTACCGCCTGCTCTATCCGGCGATCCTGTTGTTCTGCGTGATCGGCATCTACAGTACCAACACCGACATGGCCCAGCTCGTCCTGTGCGCCGTGTTCGCGGTGTTCGGCTACATGCTCCTGCGCTTCGGCTGCGAGCCGGCGCCACTGGTGCTGGGCTTCATCCTTGGTCCGCTGATGGAGGAGAACCTGCGGCGCTCGCTCGTGCTTTCTCGCGGCGACCCGATGGTGTTCATCGAGCGGCCGATCTCGGCGGTCCTGCTGGCCATGACCGTGTTGATGGTGCTGGCCCTCATCGTGCTCCCTCAGTTGCGCCGCAGCCGTGAGGAAGCGTTCCAGGAATGAGGTTGCCCCAGGATGCCGCAAATGCTCATCCGACGCTTCCCCCTTGTGGGGGCCTTGTGGGGAGGGACAGGATGGGGGATTGCAGAGGATCGATTGTTGGAGTTTCCCCACCCCTACCCTCTCCCACAAGGGGATGGCGTTTGTGGCTGGGACGGGAGAACAACGAAGGAGGAGGAAACGTGAAACCGGGGTTGCGCAGCTTGCGGAAACACACGCGGCTTGCAGTTGCCTTGGCCGTCGGCCTGGGTGCAACGGCAGCCTACGCGCAAGAGTACCCGAGCCAGGACATCCGCCTCGTCTGCGCCTTTCCTCCAGGTAGCGGGGCCGATGTGCTCGTGAGGTACTTCGCCGAGAAGCTGCGTCCCCTGGCGGGGCGTACCGTGATCGTTGAGAACAAGGCGGGCGCCGGCGGCAACATCGCCACCGAATACGTCGCCAAGTCGAAGCCCGACGGTCACACCATCTTCGTTCACGCCGGCACCGCGGTGGCCGCCAACCAAAGCTTGTTCAGGAAGCCGCCGGTGGACGTGGCCAAGGCCATCCGCGTCGTCGCCACCATCAACCGTCAGCCCTGGATGCTGGTTGTGGACGCCAAGAGCCCCTACAAGTCCGTCGCCGACCTAACGGCCGCCATGAAGGCGAAGGGGGACAAGGCCAGCTACGCCACCGCCGCCCCCACTGGCAAGATCATGGGCGAGATCTACAAGAACGCCACAGGCATAAACGCCGTGGAGGTGACCTATCGGAGCGCCCCGGATTCGCTCAACGAGATGACCAGCGGCAAGCTCGACTTCGGCATGCACGATCCGGTGTTCTCCCTGGCCCAGCAGCGCGAGGGTAGGCTCCGGATCTTGGCGGTGAGCACGGCCAAGCGCCTTGATGCCGCCGCCGATCTGCCGACCATGACCGAGCTCGGGATTCCGATGGACCTCACCGGCTGGTGGGCGGCCATGCTGCCCACCGGCACGCCGAAGGCCGCCATCGACAAGATCCACCAGTGGTTCGTCGAGATGGTGTCGACGGAGGAGACCAAGGCATTCCTCAACAAGTTCGGCGGCGACCCTTTCATCAACACGCCCGAGAAGGCCCAGGAGATGTTCGAGACCGCCATCAAGGAATGGGGCGACTACGTCCGCATGGCGAAGATCGAGCCGCAGGGCTGAAGCCCGAAACACATCGGTTTCGAGCGTATGCGCCGCTGTCAATGCGGGTACACGCTCGACCCGGACGTTGCTGCTGCAATGGTTGGGCTTCACAGCCTTGGGTCGCTGGCCCGGAATGGTTTGCCGTGCGAGGCCAACCGAGCTGGTTCCCGCCTGGCTTGTGGTCGCGTCTCCAATGCAGCCGACTTGGTCTTGCCAGCTATCTGTCGGCGGCTGAAATCGGAAACCGGTTGAGGTCGCCGAGGCCGCTTAGATCGTGTCTCGCATCACCCCCCCCTGCCCCGTCGTGAGCGAGCTACACGGCTTGATCGGTGCGCGGCTCGCCCGCGGCTCCCAAAGTTGCACCCCGATGACGGATGCTACGTCATCCCAGCGTTGGCGCAGCCTGGCAAACCCGCCTAGTATGGCACTTGAGGAGGATGCGTGGCTGCAACGAAGCAAAACACCGGCATGGGGAGGACTCATATGGCAACGATGACAATGGGACGAGTGCTGGCGGCTGGCGCGGTTGGACTTCTCGCGGCCTTGAGCGCGGGAAGCGAAGTTCGTGCACAGGATTACCCGAGCCAGGACATCCGCTTGATCGTCGGATTCCCGCCGGGCAGCGGCGCGGACGTGTTCGTGCGCTTCTTCGCCGAGAAGCTAAGGCCGCTGGCGGGGCGCACGGTGATCGTCGAGAACAAGACCGGCGCGGCGAGCAACATCGCCACCGAATACGTCGCCAAATCCAAGCCCGACGGCCACACGCTCTACCCCTTCGCCGCCACGACGGTGGCCGCCAGCATGCACCTCTTCAAGAAGCCGCCGGTGGATGTCGGCAAGGCGCTGCGAGTGGCCGCGACCACCAGCAATCTCGCCTTCATGCTCGTGGTCGATGCGAAGGGCCCCTACAAGACAGTCGCCGAGTTGACGGAGGCCATGCAGAAGAAGGGAAAGGAGGCCAATTACGCGGTGGCCGCCAACCCCGGCCGCATCATGGGTGCGATCTACAAGGACACGGCGGGCCTCAGCGCCACCGAGGTGCAATACCGCACGGCGCCGGACTCGCTCAACGAGATGCAGAACGGCCGGATCGACTATGGCCTGCACGACCCGGTGTTTGCCCTGGCCCAGCAGCGCGAGGGGCGGTTGCGGATCCTCGCCGTGAGCGCGGCCAAGCGTCTGGAGTCCGCGCCGGAAATCCCGACCATGGCCGAGTCGGGTATCCCCATGAACCTCGAGCTGTGGTGGGGCGTGATGGTGCCGGCGGCCACGCCCGATCCCATCGTGAACAAGATCAACCAGTGGTTCGCCGAGATCGTGAAGATGCCGGACACCAAGAAGTTCCTCAACGACTCAGGCGCCGACCCGATGACGCGGACGCCCGACGAGGCGCAGAAGATGTTCCTAGTCGCCATCAAGGAGTGGGGCGAGTTCGTGCGCCTCGCCAAGATCGAGCCGCAATGAGACGGGGGGGCCGCCCGCACTGGCTCCGACATGGTGGCGCCAATGCCGGTTGCACCGGCGGGATTGCGGGCTCCGCCCCAATCCGCCTACAACTTTGCCAGGATCACGTGCGCGGGCGGCGCGGGCGCATAGAGGTCGGCCACCAGGGCCTCGCGGCGCCTGAGCACCGCGCGTTGGTTGATCGAGCCCTTGTCGGTGATCTCGCCGGCATCGAGCGACGGCAGGTCGGCGACGAGGGTGGCGGCCACCACGCGGTTGGAGCTACCCGTGGCCGCCGTGGCGAAGCTCGTGAGCCGCCGCTGGAATTCCGTTCGCACCCGAGCATCGGTTACCAGGTCCGCGGAACCGGCCGACCCCAGGTCGGGCACCAGCCGGCGGCACGCCTCGAAGTCCGGGAACACCAGCACGCGGATGTCGTCGAGATCGGCGCCGGCGATCACCACGTCCTTGGCGTAGGGCTGACAGTGCTCCAGGAAGCGGGCCCGGAGCGGCCCGACGCTCACCCACGTGCCGGTGGCGAGCTTGAAGTCCTCGGCGATACGGCCGTCGAACAGCAGCCCCTCGCGCGGATCATTCGGGTCGTCAAACCGCACCGCATCGCCCAGGCAGTAATATCCCTCGGCGTCGAAGGCGTTGGTGGTCAGCTCCGGTTGGCGCCAGTAGCCCGGCGTGACGTTGGGACCCTTCACGCGCACTTCGAGTTTGCCCTCGTTGGGGACGAGCTTCAGCTCTACGCCCGGCACCGGGACGCCCATGTTGGTGGAATCCTTGCTCTGCCACATGCGAGCAATCGCCATGGGCGCCGTCTCGGTGGCACCGAGGCCGGTGAGGAACAGGATGCGCTCGCCGCACTCGGCCTTGGCCAGCTCCTGCATCTCATCGAACACCGGCTGCGATAGCGCTGCGCCCGCAAACCACAACACCTTCAAGCGGCTGAAGAAGGTGCGGCGCAGCTCCGCGTCCGTGCGGAAGAAGGGCAGGAGGGACTCAAAGCCCTTGGGGACCGTGAAGTACCAGGTGGGCGCCACCTCGCGCAGGTTCTTGACGGTGGTCTCGATCAGCCCCGGCGCCGGCTTGCCCTCGTCGATGTAGTAGGTGCCGCCGTTGTAGATGATGAACCCCACGTTGTGATTGCCGCTGGCGGTATGGTGCCAGGGCGACCAGTCGAGGATCACCGGCGGTTCGTCGCGGAAGTAGGCGAGCTGGTTTGTGATCATCTCGGCATTGGAGCACCACATGCGCTGGGTGTTGATCACACCCTTGGGCATGCCCGTGGAGCCCGACGTGAACAGCACCTTGGCTACCGTATCCGGCCCCACCTTGGCGTATGCCGCGTCCACCGCGGCCGTTGGTGCGACCGACAGGAGATCGGCAAATGCCGTGACCTTGCGTTTTGAGGGCGGGTTGCGTGTGGTGATCACCTCCATGTCGGGCGGCACCACGGCCTCGATGGCGCGCTCGAAGGCACCGCCGTCGGCAGCGAAAACGAGGCCCGGCGTCAACAGCTCGAACACGTGGCGCAGCTTGCCGAAGTCCTGAGAGACGAGCGAGTAGGCCGGCGAGATCGGCACGTAAGGGATGCCGATGGTGATAGCCGCGAGCCCCATCAGCGCGTGCTCGATGTCGTTACCCGACAGGATAGCGATGGGTCGGTCGTGACTCAGGCCGCGCGCCAGCAGCGCCTGGCCGATGCGCCGCGCGTGGTCCAGGGCCGCGGCATAGGTGAGGCGGCGCCAGCTGCC
>JAFMSC010000051.1 GCA_017353825.1 Hyphomicrobiaceae bacterium
AGGCACGACGGTGGCGAAGGCGCGCAACGGCGCCGGCATGCTGGCGATCTCGAACAGGAAGCCGGAGAAGTACACGCCCGGCAGGAATGCCAACAGCATGGCGAGCTGGCTGGCCAGGAATTGCGTTCGCGCCACGGTCGAGACCAACAAGCCAATGCTGAGCGCCACCATCAGAAACACGGCGGTGAAGCCCAGCAGCACCAGGAGCGACCCGCGCAGCGGGATATCGAACAGGAACAGCGCCGCCAGCACGCACACACCCATGGCGCACATGCCGAGCAGGAAGTTGGGCACCAGCTTGCCGATGATGAACTCGCCGATGCCGACCGGGGTGGCGAGCAGGGCCTCGATGGTGCCGCGCTCCCACTCGCGCGCCACCACCAGCGCGGTGAGCAGCGCACCGATCATCATTTGGATCAGCGCGATCGATCCCGGCACCAGGAAGCGGCGGCTCTCCAGCTCGGCGTTGAACCAGAAGCGTGGCTCCACATTGATGAGCACCGGCATCTGCTGTCCGGCGCTCAGGGCGCGCTGTGCCAGCCATGACGCCCACGCCCCCTCGACGTAGCCAGTGACAAGGCCCGCCGTGTTGGGGTCGCTGCCGTCGGTGATGACTTGGATCCCGGCAGTGTCGCCGCGCGCCAGCCGCTGTGAGAAATCGCCAGCCAGCACGACGATGCCGTCGAGCTGCCCGCCGGCCAGCTGGTCGAGGAATAGGCGCCGGTCGGTCGAGCGCTGGACCTGGAAGAAGCGCGTGTTCGACAGCGAGGCCACGAAGAAGTTGGTCTCAGGCGTCGGGTTCTCTGCCACGATCCCCACGCGCATGCGGGTGGCGTCGAACGACACGCCGAACCCGAAAAGCGTGAGGAGCAGCGCCGGCAGTATGAAGCCGACCACAAAACTCGACGGGTCGCGGGCGACTTGCAGCGTTTCCTTGCGGACCAGCGCCCAGATGCGACGGAGGCGGCCGTGGCGCGGCTTGCTCTTCATGCGGCCTTCTCCCGATCGTGCACCTCGATGAGGCCGATGAAGGCGTCCTCCAGGGTGGGGTTGGGGAGTGCGGCGCTCTGCACCCGTGCCTGCAGCCCCTCTGGCGTGTCGAGCGCGATCACCTGGCCGCGGTAGACGAGCGCCACACGGTCGCAATATTCCGCCTCGTCCATGAAGTGGGTGGTGACCATCACCGTTACGCCCCGCGCCACCACCGAGTTGATGAAGCCCCAGAACTCGCGACGCGTGAGCGGGTCGACGCCTGAGGTCGGCTCGTCGAGGAACAGCACCGGCGGGTCGTGCATGATGGCGCAGGACAGCGCCAGGCGTTGCTTGAAGCCGAGCGGCAGCTGCGCGGCGTTGGTGGCGCGGTGCGGCTCCAGATCGAAGGCGGCTGACACGCGCTCGATGGCCTCGCGCCGCCGGCGGCCCGAGAGGCCGTAGGCACCCGCGAAAAACTCCAGGTTCTGGCGCACGGAGAGATCGCCGTAGAGCGAGAACTTCTGCGCCATGTAACCAAGTCTGGCGCGGCCTTCGGCTGGCGCCTTGTAGAGGTCGAGCCCGTCCACACGCGCGGTGCCCTCGCTCGGGCGGAGGAGGCCGCACATCATCTTGAAGGTGGTGGACTTGCCAGCTCCGTTCGGGCCAAGCAGGCCGAAAATCTCCCCTCGCCTGATGGTGAACGTGACCTGGTCGGCAGCCGTGAAGCTGCCGAAACGGCGCGTGAGGCCGTGCGCTTCAACCGGAGGCGGGCCGTCCTGGTTCGGTCGCGCCCGCGTCTCCAACTTGAGCGTGCGCTTGGGCTGGCCACCCAGCAGCGTAACGAACGCATCTTCGAAGCGGGGGCTGACGCTAGCCGTTTCCAGGCGCAGCGTCGTGCCAAGTTCGGCGGCCGTGGGTGGCCTCTTACCTGCCTCAAGCACGAGACGGATCGCCTCGCCCTGCATGACCCCGTCGATGACCTCGGGCCGGCCCAAGGCACGCGCCAGCATCTCGCGCCGCCGATCGCCCGCGCCACGCAGCTGGAAGACGCGGCCGGCCACCGAGGCCGTCAGGGCTTTGGGGTCGCCCTGGTAGAGCACCCTACCCTCATTGAGCACGAGCACCTCGGCGCAATTCTCGGCCTCGTCAAGATAGGCGGTGCTCCACACCACGCCCACACCTTGCTCGATGAGCGCGTAGACCATCCGCCACAGCTCGCGGCGCGAGATCGGGTCCACCCCCACGCTTGGCTCGTCGAGCAGCAACAGCCGCGGCGAGCGCAACATGGCGCAGGCGAGCCCCAGCTTCTGCTTCATGCCGCCCGAGAGCGCGCCGGCCCTGCGCTCGATAAAGCGCGCCAGGTCGGTAAACGCCAGCAGCCTCTCGAAAGTGTCCGTGCGTGCCCTGCCTACGACGCCGCGTAGGTCGGCGTAGAGGACGAGGTTCTCGAGCACGGACAGGTCCTCGTAGAGGCCGAAGCGCTGCGGCATGTACCCAATCTCCTCGCGCAGCGCGCCGGCCTCCCGGACCGGGTCGAAGCCGCACGTACTGAGGCTGCCCTCGGTCGGCGCCAGCAGACCCGCGAACAGGCGCAGGAGCGTGGTCTTGCCGGCGCCATCGGGTCCGACCAGTCCGGTGACCCGGCCGGCACCAATCGTGACGGTGACACCGTCGAGCGCGGCCGGGCCCTCGGCGGCAAAGCGCTTCCTGAGCCCCTCGCAGATGACGAGCGCGTCATTCATGGCGCAGTACTGGGCCTGAGTGAGGGCGCGGTGGTGCTGGTGAGCTTGGATGGTCCGGTGTCGAGCACGGAGATGGTGACGGGCATGCCCTGGCGCAGGATGTTGCCGGGGTCGAAAACGACGATGCGAATGCGGTAGACGAGGGCGGTGCGCAGCTCCTGCGTTTCCACGGTCTTGGGCGTAAACTCCGCCGTCGTGGAGATGAACCCGATGCGTCCCTTCAATAGCGGCGTGCCCGGCGTGTCGATCTTGACGCTTACCTCCATACCCGGCCGGATGCGGCCGAGATCGAACGCCGAGACAAAGCTGCGGACCCACACCGGATTGGTGAGGCTCACCACGAATACGGTCTCGCCTGCGCCCACGATGGCGCCCATCTCGCGCACGCGCGACAGCACAACGCCTTGGCTCGGAGCAATGAGGTCGGAGTCGGCAAGTTGCCGCTGCGCCACCTGCAGAGCCCCCTCTCGGTCGGCAAGCTGGGCGCGCGCCGCGTCGATGTCCTCGACGCGGAAGCCGGCGCGCATGAGCCTGAGGGCCTCGCGCGCCGAGTTGAGGCGCGCATCGGCCTCGCGATACGCGGCCTGCGCATCGTCGAGGGCCTTGCGTGTGCCGACCGAGGTGCGGAACAGCTGGTCGGCGCGGTCGAAGGTGATCTTGGCGTTGGCGAGCGTCGCCTCCTTCTCCTTCACGCTGGCCTCGGCCTGGGCGATGTCCTCGGGCCGGTTGCCGGCCATCATCTTTGCGAGGTTGGCTTTGGCCTGGTCACGCTGGGCTATGAGCTGGGCGATGCTGTCCTCGAAGTAGACCTTCTCCAGCTGCGCCAGCACCTGGCCCTCGGCGATGCTGTCGCCCTCGTCGACCTTGAGGCTCTGGATGCGCCCCGCCACCTTGAAGCCGAGGTTGACCTGCCGTACCTCAACGTTGCCCGTGAGCTGGATCGGCCCTTGCGAGGGCTGCCGGTTCACCCACCACCACCCGCCGGCAGCGCCCACCGCGAGGAGAAGGAGCCCGACCAGGGCAAGACCGCGTCTCATGTGGGCTCTCCCTCGCCGGTTGCGCGCTTGGCCCTGTCGCCGGTTTTTCGCTTGCCGCCCAGCAGCAGCTCGTGGTGCACGGCCAGCAGGCCGTCGATGTTGAGCGGCTCGATGGCCGCAAACAGGCCATCCCAGACCACGGCCAGGATCAGTGGGGCGATCACGAGCTGGGGAAAGCGCGCAAGGCCTTCGGTCGACAGCTCGCCGGTCGCCCTGGCTCGGTTCAGCAGCTCGCTCATGAGCGTCAGTCCGCGCGCGACGACCTCCCGGTGGTAGAACGCTGCAATGCTGGGAAAGCGCGGGCCCTCAGTCAAGATCAGGCGAAGGAGGTCCTTACGGCGCGTGCCCAGAACCTGGGTGCGGAACACGTCGAACATGGCTCGCAGGACCAACTCGGCCGGCAGGTCGGGAACCTTCGCCAGCTCCTCCAGACGCGCAATCACCGGAAAGACCTCTTCGCGCACCATCTGCTCGAACAGGTCCTGCTTGTCCTTGAAATGAAGATAAATGGTGCCTTTGGCGACGCCGGCCTTGTCGGCAACGTCGTCGAGCTTGGCGGCGGCGAAGCCCTGCGCGCCAAACACGTCCAGCGCTGCCTCCAGGATCGCCTGCCGCCGCGCCTCCGGGGCCCGCCGGCTCAACACGCTGCGCTTCGTCATTGCCTCTCCGCCGTGGCTCTCCGCTGCGCTCTCGCCCCTCCGCGCCTCCGCCCCGTCTGCCAAGGGGAAGCGGGGAGCGGACAAGCGCCGGCCGAGCTGGGGTGCGACGCCATGCCCGGCATCGGCATTTTCGTCGAGCTTGGCCAGGACGGCCTCGCCCTTCTTTGGTCTCGATCCAGGGGCCGCTCGCCGCCCAGGTCTGGCCAGGCTCAACGCTCTCGAGTTCTCTATATACGACTGACCCGTCAGTCAATTACAAAGATCGACCGGCGTGCCGCTCGCGAAGGGTCGTTGGGAGCGGCGGATGCTACCCCCATGGGGCTGGAAAGGGTTTGGGAGGGGCCCGAACGTCAAGCGTTGCAGTGAATGGGGTCGGACCCTAACCTCGACGTAGTAAACGCGGAGGTTGATGGTCTGGTCCCTCTTATGCTCCAGGCTCTCGCACGCCACTGTCCGGATGCCGCCGCATATGTTCAAGAAAATCCTGATCGCCAACCGCGGCGAGATCGCCTGCCGCATCATCAAAACCGCGCGCAGGCTCGGCATCCGCACCGTGGCAGTTTACTCTGAAGCGGACTGCGACGCGCTGCACGTGGAGATGGCCGACGAGGCTGTGCCCATCGGCCCGGCGCCGGCGGCGCAGTCCTACCTTGTCATCGAAAAGATCGTGGAGGCATGCCGGCAGACGGGCGCTGAGGCCGTCCATCCAGGCTATGGCTTCCTCTCCGAACGCGAGGCCTTCCCCTTCGCTCTGGCCGAGGCCGGCATCGTCTTCATCGGGCCGAACCCCAAGGCCATCGCCGCCATGGGCGATAAGATCGCGAGCAAGAAGGCGGCCGCGAGAGCCAAAGTATCAACCGTGCCGGGCTTCCTGGGCGAGATCGAGGACGCTCCCCATGCGCTCGAGATCGCCGCCGAGATCGGCTACCCCGTGATGATCAAGGCCTCCGCCGGCGGCGGTGGCAAGGGCATGCGTATCGCCTACGACGCGAAGGAGACCGAGGAGGGGTTCTTCCTGGCGCGCTCGGAGGCCAAGTCAAGCTTCGGCGACGACCGCGTGTTCATCGAGAAGTTCATTGAAAGCCCGCGGCATGTCGAGATCCAGGTGCTTGGGGACAAGCACGGCCACGTCATCCACCTGGGCGAGCGTGAGTGCTCGATCCAGCGCCGCAACCAGAAGGTCGTGGAGGAGGCGCCCTCGCCCCTGCTCGACGCCAACATGCGCCACGCCATGGGCGAGCAGGCGGTCGCCCTCGCCAAGGCCGTGGGCTACGACAGCGCGGGCACGGTGGAGTTCGTGGCCGGCCAGGATAAGAGCTTCTACTTCCTGGAGATGAACACCCGTTTGCAGGTCGAGCACCCTGTCACCGAGATGGTGGTTGGCATCGATCTCGTCGAGCAGATGATCCGCGTGGCGGCCGGCGAGAAGCTCAAGATCAGGCAGGCGGACGTGAAGCTCAACGGCTGGGCGGTGGAGACCCGCATCTACGCCGAGGACCCGTTCCGTAATTTCCTACCCTCCATCGGCCGGCTGACACGCTACCGCTCGCCTGAGGACCGGACGGACGGGGATGGCGCCCTGCGCACCGATACCGGCGTGTTCGAGGGCGCCGAAATCTCCATGTTCTACGACCCGATGATCGCCAAGCTGGTCACGCACGCAGCCACGCGCCAAGCCGCCATCGCGTTGCAGGCGGATGCGCTCGACGCCTTCGTCATCGACGGGGTGGAACACAATATCCCGTTCCTGGCCGCGCTCATGCAGCACCCGCGCTGGCGTGAGGGACGGCTGTCCACCGGCTTCATCGCCGAGGAGTACAGGGACGGGTTCAAGCCGGGTGCACCCGAGGGCGAGGACCTCGACGTGCTGGCAGCGGTGGCGGTGGCCATCGACCACCTCAGCAACAATCGGCGCCGGGCCATCACGCACCAGATGGCCGGGCCGGCGGTGCGCTTCTCCGACCGCCGCTATGCCGACGTGGGCGGCACGCTGGTGGCTGCGCGCGTGGAGGGCACGCTCGGCAACCCCACCAAGGTGACGCTGGTGGACGCCAAGAGCATCCGCCGGGCTACCCTCAACGTTGATGCCGACTGGTGGCCCGGCCAGCCGGTCTGGCGCGGCAAGGTGGGCGACCGGTGTGTGACCGTCCAGGTGCGCCCGATTCACAACGGCTACGAGTTGAGCTACCGTGGCGTCCGCGCCAAGACGCTCGTCTACACCGAGCGCGAGGCCCAGCTCGCCGCCCTGACGCCCGAGAAGGCTCCGGCCGACACCTCCAAGCTGCTCCTGTGCCCCATGCCGGGCCTGGTCAAGGCGGTGCACGTGTCCGAGGGCCAGGAAGTCAAGGCCGGCGAGGCGCTGTGCGTGGTCGAGGCCATGAAGATGGAGAATATCCTTCGCGCCGAGCGCGACGCGGTGGTGAAAGCCGTGCGCGCCAAGCCCGGCGACGGCCTGGCGGTCGATGCGGTGATCATGGAGTTCGCGTGAACCCGTCAGCCGATCACGGCTTCGCCAACCCCTTGGTGAAAAACGTCGGTTGAGGCAACCATCATCCGCGTCCGCCGCCGATTTCCTCTCGGGGCCACCCGTCGAATTGGCGACGCAATGGCCTCGGCATGTTGGTTGAGGGAGGATCCACGGGCAGCGTATTGCGTGCGGGCGGGTGTCTCGGCCCGGCTGGGTCCTACAATGGTTGGCTGGCGGGTAATGGCTGTTGCCGGTACTTTACTGGCCACCATGCACGAAGGGGAATCCCAGCATGCAGAACTCGGCCAAGATATGGCGGCTCGTGGATGCACGCAAAGCAGCCTACGAGCGGCTTTCAGACCGGGTCTGGGACACGCCGGAGATCTGCTACACCGAGTACCGTTCTCTGGCCGAGCACCGTGCCTTGTTGGATGAGGAGGGTTTCCGCATCACCGAGACTCTCGCCGGCATCCCCACGGCCATCATGGGAGAAGCCGGTGATGGCGGGCCGGTGATCGCCATCCTCGGTGAGTACGATGCCCTGCCCGGGCTGTCCCAAGTGGCAGGCATCGCCGAGCCCAGGGAAGTCGAACCGGGCGGCCATGGGCACGGTTGCGGCCACAATATGCTGGGCTCTGCCGCCCTGCTCGCCGCCGTCGCCGTCAAGAACTACCTGGCCGTGGAGGGCATCAAAGGACGCGTGCGCTATTACGGCTGCCCGGCCGAGGAAGGGGGCGCAGCCAAAGTGTTCATGGTGCGCGCTGGCTGCTTCCAGGATGTCGATATCGCGATCACCTGGCACCCTGCCGCCATCAACCGGGTCGACGACGCGATGAGCCTCGCCAATACGCGGCTCGACTTTGCGTTCAGAGGGCGTGCCTCCCACGCGGCCGCCGCCCCCCACCTCGGCCGCAGCGCACTCGACGCTGTGGAACTCATGAATGTTGGCGTCAACTATATGCGCGAGCATGTGCCCTCAGATGCGCGCATCCACTACGCCATGCTCGATTCAGGCGGAGTGGCACCCAACGTGGTACAGGCCACCGCGAAGGTGCGCTATGCCGTACGCGCACGCGACCTGCCGGGCATGCGCGCGCTCATTGAGCGGGTCAAGAAGGTGGCCGCGGGCGCGGCATTGATGAGCGAGACGCAGGTGGACGTGAAGGTGGTGAGCGCGGTGTCGAACCTCCTCGGCAACACGCCGCTCGAGCAAGCCATGCAGGCCCACATGGATCACCTGGGCCCCCCACCGTTCGATGACGCCGACCGCAAGTATGCCGCCGCCATCCAGGCAACCCTCTCGCAAGAGGACATCGCGTCGGCCTTCGCCCGCGCCGGGGTGCCGATGAGGAAGGGCTTGGCCCTTTGCGATTTCGTCGTGCCCTACGGCACGAAGGGCGCGCCCATGATGGGTTCGACCGACGTAGGCGACGTGAGCTGGGTGGTGCCGACCGTGCAGGCCCGCGTCGCCACCCACGCCATCGGTACGCCCGGACATTCCTGGCAGATCACGGCCCAGGGCAAGTCCGGCCAGGCCAAGAAAGGCTTGGTGCACGCAGCCAAGGTCATGGCCGGCGTGGCCGTGGACGCGCTGGAGGACCCCAACCTCATCGCCCGAGCCAAGGCGGACCACAAGGCCCGCACCGACGCAACGCCTTACGCGTGCCCTTTGCCCGCGGAACTGAAGCCACCGATCCAACCGCCACCGACCGGACTCTAAGCTGGTGTGGCGATCAACCAGTTCGGGATGATTGAAACGAGCTCGGGTTATTCAGCCTTGATCCCGGAGGCCTTGGCGATTGGCGTCCAGCGCACGATTTCCGCCTCAAGGAACCTCGTGAACGCCGCGGCATCCATTTTCTCCGCGTCGATACCCTCTTGATCGAGCTGCGCCCTCACCTCCGGCAAATCGATCGCCTTCACGACCTCACGGTTTACGCGCGCAACAATGGCGGGAGGCAAGCCCGATGGGCCCGACAGGGAGAACCACGTGGTGGCGATCAGATCCGGGAAATCAAGCTCGACAAAGGTCGGCACCGCCGGATAGCGCGCGAGGCGCTTTTTGGCGGTCACCGCGAGGGGTATGACCGCCCCCGATTCGATGTGAGAGAGCGCCGTCGTCCATGTCGTGCTGGCAAGCTTGATGTGGCCGCCGAGCAGGTCGAACATGGCGGGGTTGGCCCCTTTGTAAGGCACGTGCGTGAGCTTGAGATCGAGCTTCTGTGCCAGATAGGCGGCAACGAGGTGCCCCTGGGTGCCTACACCCGGCGAACCGTAGCTCAGCGGCTCGGAGCTGCTGCGCAAGAGCCTCACGAGCTCATCGAAGGTGCGCACGCCGAGCGAGGGGTGTGCGACCACCACGATCGGCGGCCCGCCGAAATAGGCAATGTGCGTGAAATCGTGGACCGGGTCGTAGTCTGACCGCTTGTTGGTAATGGGGGCGATGACGTGCGAGGCAACACCGGAGACGACCAGCGTATAACCGTCGGGATCGGCGCGTGCGACCTGGGCCGAGGCGGTCATTCCACCCGCACCGCCGCGATTCTCCACGTAGACCTGCTGGCCGAGGCGTTCGGAAAGGGCCTGGGCAAACACGCGCCCAAGCGTGTCGGCCGTTCCGCCTGGCGAGAACGGCACGACCAGCTTGATCGGGCGCGTCGGCCAATCCTGGGGACGACCAAGCCGCGACCCCGCCACGACAAACATGAGGCCGAGGCCTGCAAGCAGGATGCGTTGCATAAGCCGCATGGAGGCTCCTCCCCTTGCGTCGCCGGCGCCGAACGAATGCGGCCCGCCGATCGCTCGCATTTTTCTTTGGTCGCTGCGTTTGTGCTATTCTGCTGGAGCCTAGCAAAGGTCATGGCGCAGGTCGAACATGGTTGTGCGGCACCGCCCGAAGATCGCGATCGCCACCGGGGACGCGGCCGGCATCGGCCCGGAAATCTCCATCAAGGCCGCCCTGGATCCGGTGGTGCGCGGCTTCGCAACGCCGATCCTGGTTAGCGACCCAACCCTGCTGGAGCGGCATGCCAAGGCCTGCGGGCTGCCGTCGCGCTTTCATTTGATCGATCGCGTCGATGGGGTGGATTTGACTGGCCACGATCTGGTCGTGCTCGACCCCGACTGCCCGGAAGCGGCCGGCATCGGCCTCGGCGAGGTGACGGCAGCCAGCGGTCGCGCGTCACTGGCCTTCGCCAGGGCCGCCATCAAGGCGGCCGTGGCTGGCGAGGTCGACGCCGTGGTGGCAGCGCCGCAGAACCAGAAGGCCATCGCGCTGGCCGGCATCGCCTTCGACGGCTATCCCTCGTTTGTGGCCCGCGAGACGGGGCTCGACCCGCACGATGTTTTCCTGATGCTGTGCTTCGGTGCCACCAAGATTGCGCACTGCACGCTACACGTCAGCGTCAGGGAGGCCGTCTCGCTGATCACGCCCGAGCGCGTCCGGCGCGTCATCACCGCCACCGACCGTGCGCTGAAGCAGCTCGGCACCGCGGCGCCAGTCATCTACGTCGGCGGGCTCAACCCGCACGCCGGCGAGGGCGGCCTGTTCGGCAGCGAGGATTTGAAGATCGTCAAGCCGGCGATCGACCAGGCCGCCGCCGAGGGCATCCGCGCCTCGGGTCCCTACGGGGTCGACACCATGTTCCACAAGACGGACGCCAATGCCTTCATCGTCATGCTGCACGACCAGGGGCACATTGCCGCCAAGCTGCAGGCGCCGCATGCCACCGCCGGCCTGGCCATCGGCAGCCCCATCCTGTTCTCGTCCGTCGCGCACGGCACCGGCCACGATATCGTGGGCAAAGGGCTGGCTTCGCCGAGGGCGATGATTGAGGCGATCGCGAGGGTGGCCGGCGTGCGCGATCTTCCAGCCGCAGCCCGGTAAGACGTCCGGCCGGGGGGTCCGGGTTTGCCCCCGTACGCCAAGCTTGCGAACAGTTGTGGGTGTCCGACACGATCAGGGGCGCCGAACCGCGATCGCGGTCATCGCGCTCGAGAGCGGCATTGGATCATTCTCCCACTAAGTCTTTCGCCATAAGAACCTCGTCGTAGTAGCGACCGCCCTGCTTGAGAGCGTTCTTCTCCAGGCCGTACTCCAAAAAGCCCAGTCTCGCGTATAGTCTGCGTGCTTGCTCGTTGTCCCGCACCACCGTGAGCTGAATCAGCTCAACCTGTTGACGTGCAAGATCACATATCGCTTCGACGAGCCGGCGTCCGACGCCGGCCTTGCGCGCCACAGGTCGAACGTACATGCCCCAAAGTCCGCCTTTGTGCGCTCGTTTCTGACCCTGCTGGACAGCGAAGTAGGCAACGCCGACCAGTTGTGCGTTGCGGAACGCGCCGAGCACTGTCCAATCCCCGAGCCGATCCGCGAACCAACTCAGCGGCTTTTCACTTTCAACGTCGAAAGTGCTTCCGAACGCTTCTGGGTTAGCTTGGAGGGCCTCCAGTCGGATGGCTTGATAGAGGGCGGGGTCGGCTGGATCGTCTCGTGCGAGGCGGCGTATCTCAATGTCGTCAGCGCTCATCGTTCGTCCTCACCAGCGGTCAGGGAACGGCTCAACCGAGCCATTCCTGATACGCCGCACAAGAATAACTTCTGTGACACCCCCAAATCGAGAGCAAGCTCGACTTCTACTGTCGGTGCACAATCTCCGGCCTCGGTTCGTTAGGTTCCGGAGCACAAATTGCTTGCATGCGTCGGCCGACAGAGACTGCGCCCGAAGCCAACACGACGAGGCTATCTGCAAACGTTGGTTTGGTCCGAAACTCCGCGGTGCGGGCCGCAGGCCTTAGATCAGGCACGCAGGGCGCGGAGCATGTCCGCCACATAGGCGTCCGAGCCTGCCACCACCAGCATCAAGGCCCACGGGCGCAACTGCGCGAGGGTGCGCGACAGCGCCGCGTCGCTTGCGGCGTCGCCACCGATGATGAGGGCAGTGGTGGCGACACGCTTCAAGCTGCACGCTTCGCCAATGATCCCGGCGGCCGGCACGCTCTGGCCGGCGCACGCGATCATCACCACCTGGTCGGCGCCGGCGATCTCCTCAAGCAGGTGCCTGGTGCGCCCCGAGAGGTCGCTCAGCCAGGCCTGCACCGAGAACGAAGCGCCGACGGGAGGCCTGGCGGAGAACGCCGACGCGGTGAGGAACATCGCTCCATCCCAGTGGTCCTGCTCGAGGCGCGCCGCCAGCACCTCGCTCGGCCGGTCGAGCGCCACCACCTTCACCGTCCGCGGACGGAAGTTGGGCGCGTCGATGCGGTAGCGGCTCTCGGCGGCGCTGCTGGCGCGGGTCGACTCGCTCCGCATGCTAGACCGACGCGTGGGCGACACCCGGACGCACGCTGAGCGCGTCCTTGCCGGCATCCTTGAAGGCCTGGTCGGGCGGCAGGATGAGCGCCGCCGATCGCACGCGCTGATGCAAGATGTCCACGCCTGGAGGCGCCACGTCACGTTCCATCAGGTTCTTGATGGCGCGCAACAGGCGATGCCGGGCCATGATGATGCCGTTGTCGGTGGACACGAGGTTCTCCTTGGTGCGGTCGACGATGGGGCCCATGCTCTCCTGCAGGGACGCGTCCTGCATGGCGATGCCGGCGACGCCGCTGAAGGTCCGCCCAGCTTTCTGTGCCGCGCGGTCGATCAGGTAGTCGTTGTCCTTGTTGGCGAGCGGCCGGAAGGTGCCGGGCTGGTACTTGACGTGGATCCCCCTCCCCTCGCGCATGGCCTCGACTTCGTCCGGAGCCAGCGGGCGGACCGGGTGGTAGTCGAAGCTCCAGGTCCATGAGTTCTCATCGTCGATGGGGATCCAGAAGTGGCCATGCACGGGGTGGCCGCCGCGGGGCGGGATCATCGTGAAGGACGGCATTACCCACTGCGTGATGCGCCAATAGTAATGGCCGTTCTCGGCGTTGCGGCGCGCTCCGACGTAGAGACCACCCGGGCTCTCGACGACCTCGAATACGGGGCGGGAATCGCGCAGGTTGTACTGGTTGCCCTTCGCCCCCTTGAAGAGCGGGTCGGAGCTTAGCTCGCCGCGGTGCAGGAACGACACGTGGCTGGAATCGATGCCTCCTTCCATGGCCTGCAGCCAGTTCGATTCCTGCAGGCGCTTGGAGACGAAGCTGTGCCCGGGTGGCACCAGGGCGAATTCCCACTCAGGCAAGGGCGGCTCTTGGTCTGGCGGCCCCATGTAGGTCCACAACACGCCGCCGCGCTCGACCAGCGGATAGGACTTGAGCTTGATCTTGGTGCAGAAGCCGCTTTCCTCGGGCTCGGAGGGAACCTCGACGCACTGGCCGGTATAGTCGTACTTCCAACCGTGATATGGGCAGCGCAGGCCGCTTTCCTCGTTGCGCCCGAACCAGAGCGACACGCCGCGGTGCGCGCAGAACTCATCGATCAGGCCGTAGCGCCCCTGGGTGTCACGGAAGGCCAGCAGCCGCTCCGAGAGGAGCTTGACGCGCACCGGTGGGCCTTCGTTTTCGGGCAGCTCCTCAGCCAGCAGGGCGGGGAGCCAATAGCTGCGGAACAGGCGGCCGCCGGGCGTACCGGGACCGGTCTTAGTCAGCAGGTCGTTGTGCTCTTTCCTCAGCATGGGGATGCGCTCCGAGCGGTGGCTATGCCTATAATAGCCGTGGGGCGGCCGATGGAAAGCCGCTCAGGCGAACAGGCAAGACCAGCGCGAGTGGCCCGATGTCAGCTGAACCCCGGCGAATAGAGCTGTGCCAGGCCTGCGATGTCGCCATCGGTTCTTCGCTCAGGGTCGAGGCCGAAGGGCTGGTGCTGGCGGTGTTCAACGTCGCAGGCGAGTTCTTGGTGACGGACGACGCGTGTACCCACGGCCCCGGCTCGCTTTCGGAAGGCGAGCTCGAGGGCGAGGTTGTCGAATGCAATTTTCACGGCGGACGGTTCAACGTGAGGACCGGTGAGGTGGTGGAGCCGCCGTGCATGGTCCCGGTGAAGACCTACCCGGCCGTGGTGGAGCGAGGACGGGTGTTCGTCGAGGTATCGGAGTGAATTGTGCAATCGATGCGGGGGGCGCGAAGGGGCACCATCACAGCTGGCGAGGTACGCGCGATAACATCGCGACACGCCGAATTGCGCCAGGGTCATTTTTCGGTCACGCGGGGCGCGACCACCGTCATGGATACCCGCCCGGGTCGCCTGGGCGTGGCCGCAGATGCCGGTGGTGGTTGTGCGATGCCCGACAGGCCCCTGGAACGGCCCGAAGGGCTGAGCGATGATGGGCAGCCAAGCTGCAAGGCTCGCGGCGGCGTCAGCCCGCAGCCGGAGTTGGCGCGGGGCGTGCACCGCGCGGAAGGGGGAGTGCCATGCTCACGCTCGTGCGCATCCTAGGCCTCGTCGGCACCGTGCTCTGGCCGGGCGTGCTGGCGGCGGAGGAGTTCCCGAGCCACCCCATCAAATTCGTCGTGCCGTTCCCGGCCGGCGGACCGTCCGACACCATGAGCCGCATCCTCGCGGAGAAGATGGCGGCCCTCATCGGTCAGGCCATCGTGATCGAGAACCGTTCCGGCGCAGGCGGCCTCACCGGCATCGCCTCCGTCGCCAAGGCGGAGCCGGACGGCTACACCGTGGGTATTGCCCCCGCGAGCGGGCTGGCAATGAACGTCAACCTGCGCGAGAGCATGCCGTTCCATCCGCTCAAGGACCTGGCTCTCATCACCCAGATCACCTCGGTGCCCGAGCTGCTGGTGGTCAACGACAAGGTGGCGGCCAACACGGTGGACGAGCTGATCGCCCTGGCGAAGGCGCAACCCGGGAAGCTGGTATTCGCCTCCACCGGCCACGGCGGCATGCCGCACCTCGCCATAGAGCTGTTG
>JAFMSC010000624.1 GCA_017353825.1 Hyphomicrobiaceae bacterium
TACCAGCAGCAGGTAGAGATGCTGACCCGGGTCAGGCGCGGGGTCGCGGACGTCGCCACGTCGCGCAAGCGGGTGGAGCTGCAGATGAACTCGCTGCAGAAAGAGGTCAACCGGCGTGACGGGCAGGCGCGCGATGCGCTGTCCAAGGGCCGCGAGGACCTGGCGAGGGCGGCGCTGCAGAACAAGGCCGGCTTGCAGGGGCAGCTCAACGACTTGCAGGGACAGTATGCGAGCCTGCAGGAGCAGGAAGAGAAGCTGACGCTTGCCTCGCAGCGGCTGCAGTCCAAGGTGGACGCCTTCCGTACCAGGAAGGAGACCATCAAGGCGACCTACACCGCAGCCGAGGCGCAGACCCGCATCAACGAGGCCTTCTCCGGCATCTCCGAGGAGATGGGCGACGTCGGCCTGGCGATCCAGCGCGCCGAGGACAAGACCGCCCAGATGCAGGCGCGGGCCGGCGCGATCGACGAACTGCTCGCCTCGGGCGCGCTCGAAGACCACGTGAGCGGGCAGCAGGACGCCATCCAGGCGGAGCTCGACAAGCTCGGCGCGGGCAACGAGGTCGAGTCCGAGCTGGCCAGGATGAAGGGCGAGCTGGCGGCGGGGGCGCCGCTGCAGATCGAGTCCAACGGCAACAAGGACTCGAGCGGCACGGAGGCCACTCAGCCCGAGTCCGCGGAGACCAGCCAGGCGGCGGAGACCAGCCAGGGCGCCGAGCGACCACAGGCCGGTGACGGATCATGATCGTGCGGATCCTCGGCGAGGGTCAGTTCCAGGTCACCGGCGAGGTGGCGGCGAAGCTGACCGCGCTCGACGCCGAGCTGGACACCGCCGTCGAGACGCAGGACGAGAGCGCGTTCCGGACCGCCCTGGGCGCCGCTGTGCGCCTGGTTCGCGAGTCGGGGACGTCCGTGCCCGACGACACCTTCACGACGGCGGACTACATCCTGCCGTTCTCGGACGCCACCGTGGCCGAGGTCAAGAAGCTCCTGGCCGACGGATCGATCCCGGGAGACTCGATCGGGCTGCCCTGACCGGCGGATTCGCCAAGGGCTGAACGTTAGCGGGATCATTGGGGCATTTCTGAGGAACGCTTCAGCTTCCCCCGAGCGTTCTTCAGGTAGATTCCCCTTAGGGCCAGGCGGAGCGAACAATCAGGAAAGCAGCCTGGCGTGAACGGAGGTGCCATATGGCGCGTACCAGGTATGCGCCTGACCGGGGGCTGACCGTGCGGATGACCGCCACGATGTTCTTCCTCGGGCTGGTGTTCGTCGCGTTTATAGCCGCCATCATCGGCATCATGACCGCGGTGAACGCGTCGAGCGGCGCGATCGTGCTGGTCGCCCTGATCTTCGGTGGCGGCGGCGCCATCCTTTCGCTGTTCTACTCGGACAAGATCGCGCTGGCCGCGGCGGGGGCCCGAGAGGTGAGCCCGCGGGAGGCGCCTGAGCTGCACGGCATCGTGGACCGGCTGTGCGCGCTCGCGGACATGGACAAGCCGCGGGTGGCGATCGCCCCCACCAGCATGCCGAACGCCTTCGCGACCGGCCGCAACAGCAAGAACTCTGTGCTGTGCGTTACCCAGGGCCTGATGGGCCCCCAGCTCAACCTCACCCAAGAGGAGCTTGAGGGCGTACTCGCGCACGAGCTCAGCCACGTCGCGCACAAGGACGTCCAGGTGA
>JAFMSC010000314.1 GCA_017353825.1 Hyphomicrobiaceae bacterium
GTCTCGGCGATGCGGTCGAGGACTTCGGGCAACGTGCCGCTGGCCTCGCCTGCGCGCACCATGCTCACGAGCACCGGCGGGAACTGCCGGCCGCGCACCTCCAGCGCCTCCGCCAGGCTCTTTCCGCCGGAGATGTTGGCATGAATTCCCCTTGCCACCGCCTTCAGGCGGCGGCCGCTCGCCTCGCCCTCGATCAGGTTGACGGCGCGCGGCAGGCTGAGGCCGGCCTTGAGCAGCATGGCGAGCTGGCGGGTGAACTGAGTGATCTCGGTGGTGGAGGCCGAGCGCCCGAACTCGAGGAGCGAGCCCGTGGCGGTCGCGGCGCGCGCGCTCTGGGTGCCCACGTCGATGGGGAAGTGGCCCGCTTCCGACAGCTGGCGGATCACGGCCTCGCGCGAGGGGCCTTGCATTTCGCCGGCGATGCGCTGGCCGACACGGTCGAGCGCGGTGTAGTGGAAGTTGGGCATGGCGCCTCAAGCCTCGATGGTGACGCGGCGCACCTCGTCAGGGGTGGTGATGCCGGCCCGCACCTTGCGCAAGCCGTCGAGCGCCATCGTGCTCATTCCGGCCCGCACGGCGGCGTCCTCGACCTGTCCCGCCATGATGTCGCGCCGCATCAGGCTGCGCAACTCGTCGTTGATCTGCAGGACCTCCACGATGCAGGTGCGCCCGAGGAAGCCAGTGCCGCCGCAGCGGTCGCAGCCGTGCGCTCGCCAATGCGCGGCCTCGCGCTCTAGGCCGGCGCGCTCCATGAGCTCGGGGGGGAAGTCGATGCGGCCCACCACCGCCTCTCGGCAGCTCTTGCAGAGCACGCGTACCAGGCGCTGGCCGATCACGCAGCTGAGGCAGGAGGCGAGCAGGTAGCCGTCGACGCCCATGTCGAGCAGGCGCGTGACAGCGCCTGCTGCCGAGTTGGTGTGCAGCGTGGAGAGCACCAGGTGGCCCGTGAGTGCGGCGTGCACTGCGATCTGAGCCGTCTCGGTATCGCGCATCTCGCCCACCATGATGACGTCGGGGTCGTGGCGCAGCAGGTGCCGCAGCGCGCTCGCGAAGGTCATGCCGATGTCGGGTTTCACCTGCGTCTGGTTGATGCCTTCGATCTGGTACTCGATGGGGTCCTCCACCGTCAGGATCTTGCGGTGCGGTTCGTTGAGCATGGTAAGGCCTGCGGCCAGCGTGGTGGTCTTGCCGCTGCCCGTGGGGCCGGTCACCAACATCAGGCCGTGCGGTGCCGCCAGATGCTTGCGGAGGATGGCTTCCTCGGCATCAGAGAAGCCGAGCTTGGAGAGATCCAGCACCCGCTGCAGGTTCTCCAAGATGCGAATGGCAACGGCCTCGCCGTGGATGGTGGGCATGGTGGCCACGCGCAAGTCGAGCGTGCGGGCATCGATCCTGACGCGGGCCCGGCCGTCCTGTGGCAGCCGGCGTTCGGCGATGTCGAGCCCAGACACGATCTTGACCCGAGACACCACGGCGCGGGCCAGGTGCGCAGGCACCGTTCGGCCCTCGGTCAGCATGCCGTCGATGCGGAAGCGCACGTTGAGGCGCCCGCGGAACGGCTCGATGTGGATGTCGGTGGCGCGGGCATAGAGCCCGTCAAGCAAGAGCTGGTTGACGAGGCGGATGACCGGCGCGCCCAGCGCCAGGTCCTTGAGATGTTCCACGTCGTCATCGCCGTCTGCCGCCGCCGGAAGGGCCTCCGCGTCCGCCGCGTCGTCAGAAGGCTGCAGGCGGTCGATGGCGGCATCGATGTCCTCGGCCGATGCCACCCGCACCTCAATGGCCCGGCCGCACGCCAGCTGGATGGCGCCGATGGCATCGGTATGGCTGGGGTCCGCCGCCGCCAGCAGCACGCCGCGCTCATCGACGGCGAGCGGTATCAGCTTGTGCTCCCTGAGGTAGCGCGGCGAGAGCACGTCGCCAAGGACCAAGGTCTTAGGCCAGTCGGCCTCGCTCACCGTCGGCAACCGGTAAAAGGCGGCCACCGCCTGCGCCAGGTCGGAGCCTGAGACGATGCCGAGCCGGCGGATGGCCGTGACCAGCCGCTCCCCGGTCTCGCTGCACATCTGCTTGGCCTTGCCAAGCTCCGCCGAGGTGACGAGCCCATTGTCCAGCATGAAGTCTTCCAGCGTGCCTGTCGTCATGCTCACCCCCGTGCCGTGACAGTGGCGTGACGCCTGCTGTGACCTGGGCGTCACGACACCATGAAACGTCGTTTGCTCCGAGCGCAATAGGGTTGACAATACTGCGCTATCTGACAACTGTTGGCCGTCGCCGCTGCCTCTTGGAAGGGCGCCGTTCGGGAAGGATAGCAATGCTCGCGCGGCTCTTTTCGGGCAGCGCCTCACCGAGCTGACCACCACGGGTGTCCGCCACCACGGGTGCGGCTTGGGGTTCGGCCGCACAAGCCGGGGGAAGCCGTGTTTGCGTCACCGGCATGGGGCTCAAGCGTTCGCCGGCGGGTGGTCTCAGTCCCGCACGTTCTCCTTGCGTTATGGGCGTTGGCTGCGGCCGGCTGCGCCAGCGTGACGAACGGGAGCCTGATCGACGAACTGCGCAACGCCGACCTCAGCGAGAAGCATCCGCAGAAGCTCAAGCAGACCGGTGACAACGCCAAGGATGGGGCGCGGCCGTTCGAGACCTATCCGGGCGACGACCGCCTCCGGGAGCAGCCGATCACGGCAGGCGGGGCTCGGAAGAACGGTGTTGAGCGCACGGGCGACGGCTATCAGCTCAGTTTCGACAACGCGAGCCTCGCAGAGGTGACCAAGGTCATCCTCAGTGACACGCTCAAGCTGCCCTACTACTACGACCCGCGCGTGCAGGGGCAGGTGACGCTGGCAACGGGCCGCTCGGTGACGCGCGAGGAACTCCTCAACGTGCTCGAGACCGCGCTCAAGATGAACAGCGCGGTTCTGATCAACGGCGACGGGCACTACCGCATCGCGCCGGCGGCGGATGCGCTGACCGGCGATGGCGGCTCGGTGGTGCGGGATGGGGCGCCCGGCTTCGGGGTGAGCGTGCTGCCGTTGCGCAACATCTCGGCCGAAGCGATGCTGCGATTGGTTGAGAATTTCGTGACCAAGGGCGGGTCCCTGCGCGCGGAAAGCACGGGCAATCTGTTGCTCATCCGGGGCACGGCACGCGAGCGGCAGTCGCTGATGGAGGTGGCGTCGTCGTTCGATGTCGACTGGCTCAAGGGGCAGTCGGCGGGCATCTTTCCACTGACCAACAGTACGCCGGACGAGATCATCGCCGAGCTGACCCAGGCCATGAACGCCGAGGAGGGCGACCTGCTCGGCAAAATGGTGCGCTTCCAGCCCCTAGAGCGCCTGAACGCGGTGCTGGTGCTGGCGCGCCAGTCGAACCAGCTCAAGCGGGCCGCGGATTGGATCCAGCGGCTCGACCGCTCCAACGAGACCGGGCAAGACCTGCACGTCTACCGCGTCGAGAACGGCCGGGCGATCGACATTGCGGGGCTCCTCAACGAGACGCTTGGCACCGGCGGTACGCAGCGTACGCGCTCCGAGGTGGCACCCGGCCGCGACGTCTTCAGGCTCAGCAGCGGGGGCTTGCAGTCGTCGAGCTCCATGCAACAATCGTCGAGTTCCTTGCCGATCTCGGCGCCCGGGCAGCGCAGCGCCCAGACCCAGCCCCTTGTGGCGCAGGCTCCCAGACGGCAGCGGGAGGCGCCACCGAGCGCCGGCGCCGTGACCCCACCCGGACAGGCCGCCAGTGGCCAGGGCACGCCCCCGCCCATCCGCATCACCGCTGACGAGGTCAACAACCTGCTCCTCATCTATGCCAGTCCAGCCGACTACCGGCGCATCGCCAACGTGCTGCGCGAGATCGATCGGCCGCCGCTGCAGGTGATGATCAACGCCACCATCGTCGAGGTGACACTCAACGACAACCTGCGCTACGGCGTTCAGGTATTTCTGAAGGGCAAGCAGCTCTCGGGCGGGTTGGTCAACTCCAAACCGCCCATCGCCGCCAGCAACGCCGGCCTGAACTTCATCGTGGGCGCGCTGACCGATCCCAAGGTCGTACTCGATGCGCTCTCCGAAGTGACCGAGTTGAAGGTCGTCTCGGCGCCCTCGGTGGTGGTGGTCGACAACCAGCCGGCGATCCTCAAGGTTGGCGACGAGGTGCCGATCTCAACTCAGCAGGCCCAGCTCCTCGAGACCAACAACAACGCTATCGTCAACTCGATCCAGTTCCGCGACACGGGCGTCATCCTCAAGGTGATCCCGCGCGTTAACTCTTCCGGCCTCGTCACTATGGATGTCGAGCAGGAGGTCAGCCAGGTGGCGCCCCAATCGCCGGCGCTCACCCCCACCATCTCCCAGCGCCAGGTGGCGAGCACGATCTCGGTCTACAGCGGCCAGATGGTGGTCCTAGGCGGCCTGATCAGTGAACAGCACAACAACGATAAGACCAGCGTCCCGATCGTCAACAAGGTGCCGGTGCTTGGCGATCTCCTCGGCAGCAACGACCACAAACTGCTTCGCACTGAGCTCATCGTCTTCATCCGCCCGCAGGTGATTCGCGACTCGCACGACGCCCGCAACGTCGCGGAAGAGCTGCGTTCGCGCCTGAAGAGCTTCGCCCCATCGCCGCCGTCCACCGAAGGCTCGCGCACGCCGCAAAAAAAGAAGAAGCGCTCTTCCTGAGCCCCCGGTCGTCGATAGTGGGCTTCTGGGCGTCCCGCGCCCAGGAGCGCCGGCTTTCCGCTGCCCTTGTTTTCTTTCACCCCCGGTCGGGATATTGCGGTGAGCGCTCATTCTTCCGGGCGGCCACCCGCATTCGTAAGTAACGACTACCGTAAGTTATGGCTTGCGGAAATGCTCTCACTGTTCTGGCTGACCCAACGCCGCATGGGTGTTTGAGAAACTGCGGCGGGTCCGCTCGCCGTGAATGTGCTGGCCGCGGGTCTGCCGCTCTCGCGCCCGGCAGTCGGCGAGCTCAACCGCCCTCGGGCGACCAGCCTTCATGGTCCGCGATCGGCGGTCGCTCGCCGCTCTGATGGTGGGCTGCGTCTCTATTATCTCGCGCACCGCCCAAGGTTGTGCGATGCTCACGGATATGGCGGTTGGCGTGGTTCGGCGCGCATGAATGGCCGCGCCAGCATGCAGAGCCCCCGAGGCGCCGTACAAGGGCGGAGTTGGCCTTTGACGGTGGCAGCGCCGCCGCCGGGCCTCATTCCTGAACGCGGCAGACCTAAGAACGCGCGGCGGCCTCGATGCGGGCGAAGGTGCGCACGATGAGGGCCTTGCGGTCGAGGTTCAGCTCGCGCACCTCCGCCTTGTCGCGCAGGATCGCGTGGAACAGGTCGGCCCAGGTGGGCAGGCGC
>JAFMSC010000052.1 GCA_017353825.1 Hyphomicrobiaceae bacterium
CTACGTCAAGGACGACGGCCGGGTGAACCCGGTGGACGCCGCCATGGCGCTGGCCAAGGGCGCGGCGCTGGCCGGCGCGCGCGTCGTCGAGGGCATGCCGGTGACGGGCATCCTGCGCCGCGGCGGCAGGACCACGGGCGTGCGCACCGCTCTGGGCGACATCGCGGCGGATTACGTGGTGAACTGCACCGGCATGTGGGCGCGGCAGCTGGGCGAGGAGATCGGCGTCGCCATCCCCAATCAGGCGGCCGAGCACTACTACCTCATCACCGAGAAAATCGCGGATCTGCCGCTGCCCCTGCCCGTGCTGGAGGACCCGGCGTCGTACGGCTACTTTCGCGAGGAGAGCGGCGGCCTGCTGGTCGGCCTGTTCGAGCCGGTATGCGCCCCGTGGAAGGTGGAGGGCATCCCGGCCGACTTCTGCTTCGCCGAGATCGAGCCGGATTGGGACCGCATGGCTCCATACCTGGAGACGGCGATGGCGCGCGTGCCGGTCACGCTCGAGACGGGCGTCAAGAAGTTGTTCTGCGGACCGGAGAGCTTCACGCCGGACTTGCGCCCCATCATCGGCGAGGCACCGGAGCTCAGGAATTACTTCGTGGCGGCGGGCCTCAATTCCATCGGCATCCTCACCGGCGGCGGCATCGGCCGGCTGTTGGCGCACTGGATCGTCACCGGCAACCCGGACATGGACGTGACCGGCATCAACATCGACCGGCTGCACCGGTACCAGGGCAATCCCGAATACCGGCGCGCACGCACCATCGAGTCGCTGGGCCTTGTCTACAAGTGCCATTACCCCACCGTGACGCCGCAGACCGCGCGCGGCGTGAAGCGCTCCTCGGTTCACGACCGGTTGGCCGCGGCCGGTGCCTATTTCCGCGACGTGAGCGGATGGGAAGGCGCAGACTGGTACGCGCCGCCAGGGCACGCGCCCAGAGTGGAAAGGCTGTCCTGGGGTCGCGAGAACTGGTTCCCGTGGTGGGCGGGGGAACATCGTGCAGCACGCGAGGGCGTGATCCTCATGGACATGTCGTTCATGAGCAAGTTCCTGGTGCAGGGGCGCGATGCGGGGCGGGTGTTGAACTACATCTGCGCCAACAACGTGGATGGCAAGGTGGGCACCATCACCTACACCCCGTGGCTCAACGAGCACGGGCTCATCGAAGCCGACCTGACGGTCACAAAGCTCGATGAGGAGCGCTTCCTGGTCGTGGTCACCGACACCATGCACCGCCACGCCGAGACCTGGATGCGGCGCCACATTCCCGCGGACGCGCACGCCTTCGTCACCGACGTGACCTCCGGCTACTGCCAGCTCAACGTGCAGGGCCCGCGCTCGCGCGAACTTCTCAAGATGCTCACCAGCGCCGACGTGTCCAATTCGGCATTCCCGTTCAGGCAAGCACGCCAAATCGACATTGGCTTAGCGCGCGTGCTCTCTATCCGCATCACCTACGTCGGGGAGCTGGGCTACGAGCTGTACATCCCGACCGAGCAGGCGGCGCACGTCTACGAGCGGCTCGTGGAGGCGGGGAAGGGCTTCGGACTGCGCCACGCCGGCCTCAAGGCGCTCGCCAGCCTGCGCCTGGAGAAGGGTTACCGCGACTACGGTCACGACATCGACAACACCGACAACGCCTTCGAGACCGGGCTTGGGCTTTTCGTCGATTTCGGCAAGCCCGGCGGCTTCATCGGCCGGGAGGCGGCGCTGCGGCAGAAGGCGGCCGGAAGGCCGAAGCGCCAGCTGGTGCAGGTGCTGGTGAAGGACCCGGAGCCCCTGCTGTTCCACGCCGAGCCCATCCACCGCAACGGCAAGCCCGTAGGTTACGTGCGCGCCGGGTCCTACGGGCATACCCTGGGCGGCGCGGTGGGTCTCGCCATGGTGGCGGCCACCGGGCCGATCGACGACGGCTTCCTGAACGAAGGCCGCTGGGAGGTGGACATCGCCGGCAGGCCCTACCCCGCCACCGTGTCCCTCCGCCCGCTCTACGACCCGCGCATGGAGCGGATCAAGGGATAGGTGTCAGACACCCCCGGGGAGGGTCATTCCACCTCGATGCCCTTCTCCTTGAAGTACTTGAGGGCGGCGGGGTGCCAGGGGATGCCGTCACGATTGAAGGTCTGCCACTCGGGCTTGATGTTGAGCGCCTCCTTGTGCACAGGGCCAGGTCCTCGCGTCCAGCATGATCCGCCTCAGGCCGCAGGCCAGCTGCTCGTCCATGCTGGCGTTGACAGCCATGATGTTCAACACCGTGATGTTCTTGGCGTCGGCCTCCATGCCCTTGTAGGTCACGGCCGGAATGGTCGCCTCGGCGTAGAGCGGGCCGTACTTGGCGTTCATCGTGGTCGCGTACTGGACGATGTCGATCAGCTTGATCTTGATGGTGGGCGTCGTCGCCAGATCGGTCACCGCCGCCGTCGGCAAGCCGGCCACCCAGAAGAACGCCTCGATCTTGCGGTCCTTGAGCGCGTTGACGCCTTCCGCCGCACCCAGGCGCTCCTGACGCACGTCCTTGTCCGGGTCGAGGCCGGCCGCCTCGATCACGCGCAAGGCAAACACTTCGGTGGCGCTGCCGGCCTGGGCCATCCAGCGCGCGCACACGGAATAGCTTTGCCTCGCCTTAGGCGTAGGCGTCATCTAAGCTCAGGACGGCGCGCTCGGGAGCGCCCTCTTGCCTGCCGCGCTTCTCGCAGTAGGGTGGCCGTCGTGATCGAGTTGGACGGGTTGGGGAAGCGATATGGTGAGTTTGTCGCCGTGCGCGACCTCACCTTCTCGGTCGCCAGTGGCGAGGTGTTCGGCTTCCTAGGGCCCAACGGCGCCGGCAAGACCACCACCATCCGCATGCTCATGGGCATCCTGGTGCCTTCTTCCGGCTGGGCGGCCATCGACGGGCTCGACTGCAACCTCGCGCGCGTCGAGGTGAAGCGTCGCGTCGGCTACCTGCCGGACGCGCCCATGTTCTACGACTTCCTGCGCGGGCGCGAGATCTTGGAGTTCGTGGGCGAGATGCACGGCCAGACGCGTAAGGATGCCCGGGCCAATGCCGTGCGCCTGCTCGATGAGCTGGGTCTCGCGGATGCCGCTGAGGAGTATGCCGTCAACTACTCCATGGGCATGAAGAAGAAACTGGGGCTCGCTTGCGCGCTCATCCACGACCCGTCTGTTCTCATCCTCGACGAGCCAACCAACGGCCTCGACCCGCGCGCCGCCCACGAGGTGCAGCACCTGCTGCTCGGCAGCGCGGCGCGCGGCAAGACCATCTTCCTGTCCACGCACCTGCTCGACATGGCCGAGCGCCTGTGCACACGGCTCGGCATCATTCACAAGGGCGAGCTGGTGGCGGTGGGTGCGCTCGACGCGCTGCGGCGCGAAGTTGTCCCCGGCGGCAGCCTGGAGGAGGTGTTCCTGCGGGCCACACAGGCGGAAGAGGGCGCGGACATGAGCGGGGGCGCTGCGTGAGCGGGAGCGCGCGGGTCGTGCCCCTGCGGGCCACACGCCTGCTGATCGGGTTGCGCCTGCGCCGCGCCCTCAATCGTTTCACCGCGGCCTTTCAGCGGCGCCACCGGGCTGCGGCCGGCCAGCGGACCGCTACCCCCGGTAAGGCCAAGCTCGGCTGGCTGATCGGTGGCCTCGTCGCCCTGGCCATGGTGTTCAGCTACACCAACTTCGCCTACCTGGCATTGGTGAACTTCAAACGGGCGCTGGGCTTCATCCAGATGCCCGTCCAAGCACCTGCGGCCCAGAAGAAAATAACGGCGGCAGCGCCGACCAATCCGCAGGCCGCGCCGCAGCAGGGCCGGTGGGTGCGACTGGCGCCGGCGCCCGGCTTCACACTGTCAGCCGGGGTGCTGCAGGCCGCAGCGCTGGAGATGTCCATCCTGCTCGCGGCGGCGCTCATGCTGTCGCTGGCCGGTATTGAACTGGTGCGGCCCGAGTGGGACATGGAGTGGCTCGCGACCCTGCCGGTCGGCATGTCGATGCTGCTGGCGGCGCGCATCGTCGAGCGGACGGTTGTCGGCCCCGGCCTCATCGTGCTGGTGCCGTTCCTGACCGTCCTCGCGTGGGACGCCGGCCACCACGTCGGCGCCCTGCCGCTCGGGCTCGCGGCGGCCCTGCCGCTGGCGGCCATCGCCGCGACCGTGCGCACCATCATCGACACCGGTCTGCGCCTCAGCGTGAGCCCGGCGCAGCTACGCAATCTCAATGCGCTCGTGTCGATTGCGTCCATCGTCATCCTCTATCTCGCCATCTCTCCCGGCACCTCGACCGGCAGCTACGTGATTGCTTGGGCCACCTCGGTCCCCGCCTGGATGTTCTGGCTCCCCCCCGGTCTTGCCACCGCCGCCGTGGCGGGTGCCGAGCCGGCGTCAGCGGTTATCGCCTTCCTGGAGCTTGCCGCCGAGGCCACCGTGTGCGTCGTGCTCGGCGCGGCCTTCCTGAGGCGCCAGCTGCGGTTCGGCGTGGTGGCCGCGGGGGCGCGCGAGAGCAGCCGAAGCGTCGCCGCAACCCGTTCGCGCATGCTCGCGCCAGAAACAGGACGGCGGCTGCTTTCGCCGATCCAGGCGCGCGAGTTGCGGCTCCTGGCACGCGACCGCAACTACCTCGTGCAGACCTTGGTGCTGCCGGTGGTGATCGTGGGGGCGCAGGTCTTGATCAACGCCCGCGGCAATCTCTTTGGCGCAGCGGGCGACAGCCCCGAACACCTGGCCGCGTTGGGCTTCGGCATTGCCGCCTACGCGCTGATGCTGTCCGCGTTCCAGACGCTCAACAGCGAGGGCAACGCCCTCTGGATCCTCGTCAGCCTCCCCCGCCCCCTCGAGTCCATCCTGCGCCAAAAGGCGCTCCTATGGGGCGCCGTTTGCCTCGTCTACCCCGCCGCGCTGTTTGCCTTCGCCGCCGTCGTGAGTGGAGGCGTGTCGTTGAACCTACTGGGGCTCGCCGTCGTGGTGCTGCTGGGGGTGCCCATCTACGCCGTGATCGCCACCTCGCTCGGCGTCTTCGGCAGCGATCCGCTGGCGCAGGAGGTTCAGCGGCGGGTACGGCCGAGCTACGTCTATCTCTACATGCTGCTGGCCTCGGTCTACGTCTACGCCATTTACGCCAGCAGCATCTGGCAGCGCGCCGCCCTGATGGTGCTCACCGCGCTGCTTGGCTTCGCCCTGTGGCAGAAGGCGCGCGACCATTTGCCTTACCTGCTCGACCCGTCGGCCTCGCCGCCAGCGCGGGTCTCGCTCTCAGACGGCCTGATTGCCGCGCTGATGTTCTTCGTGCTGCAGGCGCTGGTGTCGCTCGGCTACGTGCTCAACGGCCAGAAGGTGACGGGCAGCGTGCTGCTGGTGGCGTTCGTGATCGCTGGCGGGGCAACGTTCCTGCTCATGCAGTTCGCGTTCGCGCGCCTGAAGTCGGAGGGCGTGCCGGCCATCCTCGGCACCGGCAATGCCCGCGCGGCGGCCTGGGGCATTGGCGGTGGCGCGGTGGCGGCGTTGGGCGCGCTCATCTACGTGCGGCTCATTGCGAACACCTCGCTGTTCGAGAACGCGCGCGAGAGCGCCCTCTTCGGTCCCCAGGACGGGGTGTGGCTCGTGGCGCTGGCGGTGGTGGCCGCGCCGATCTTCGAGGAGTTCATTTTCCGTGGTCTCATCTTCGGCGGGCTGCGCCGCACGCTTGGGCTCGCCGTCTCGGTCCTCGCCAGCGCTGCCATCTTTGCCCTCGTGCACCCGCCAATCGCCGCGATTCCCGTGTTCGGGCTCGGCATCGTCGCCGCCCTCATCTACGCCCGCACCCGCCTGCTGATCGGCCCGATGGCAGCTCACGCGGTGTACAACGCCGTGGTCGTCGGATACCAGTTCCTCTCCTGGGGCCCCTGATCGAGCGGGATCGGGCGCTTTACCCTGGCCCTGGCGCCCCCTAGTGTTTACCGCGGCGCCTGAGGGGCCGGCGCAAGCGCCGACGAAGAGCAAAAGGAACGCAGGGAATATGCAACTTTCGAAGGATATCGCCGCGGTCATCACCGGGGGAGCGTCCGGCCTGGGCGCGGCGACGGCGCGGGCGCTGGCTGTCAAGGGCGTCAAGGTGGCGCTGCTCGACCTCAACGCCAGCCTGGGCGAGCCGCTGGCCAAGGAGCTCGGCGGCACCTTCGTTACGGGCGATGTGACGGATGAGGCGAGCGTGGATGCAGCACTGGCGGCCGCGCGCAAGGCGCACGGGCAGGAGCGCATTCTCGTCAACTGCGCGGGGATCGGTATCGCCCGACGCATCACCTCGCGCAACCGGCAGACGGGCGCCTTCGAACCGCATGACCTCTCGCTCTTCACCAAGGTGATCCGGGTCAACCTGATCGGCACGTTTCTGATGATGTCGAAGTCGGCCGCCGGCATGCAGGCCACGGACCCCGTCAACGCCGACGGCGAGCGCGGCGTGATGGTGTGCACCTCCTCGGTGGCAGCCCAGGATGGTCAGATCGGCCAGGTGGCCTATTCGGCCTCCAAGGGCGGCGTCTATTCCATGACGCTGCCGGTGGCGCGCGACCTCGCCCAGAACGGCATCCGCGTGTGCACCATCTTACCGGGCCTGTTCCTGACGCCCATGTTCGACAGCCTGTCTGAGGAGGCGAGGAGGTCGTTGGCCGCCTCCGTGCCGTTCCCAGCCCGCCTCGGCAGCCCAGCCGAGTATGCCGCACTCGCCACCCACATCTGTGAGAACCCCATGCTCAACGGCGAGTGCATCCGCCTCGACGGCGCCCTGCGCATGGCGCCGCGGTAGCGTCACGGAAACTCGGGGTTGGACTGGCGAGCCAGCAGGGCCGACGGCTACTCCTTGGCGGCGGTGGGCTCGATGACGCCGGCGGCGTGGAAGCCGCCCGGGGTGCCCGGGCCGCTGCTCAGGCCCTTGCTCGGACCCTTACCCGGGCCCTTGAGCAGGCCGCGGCCTACGGGCTGTGGCTCAGCCGGTTCGGCCGCCTCCACGGAAGGCCGCAGCGCCACCTTCTCGCCACTCGCGCACTGCCGTTCGGGTAGCAACTCGCGGGCGCCGAGCCCCATCGTGGGTTCCGCAAGGGGCGGGGGGAACATCTTGCGCCAGCGTGCCACCAGCTGTCCTGCCGCCGTGCGCGCGGGGGGTGTGCTGGCGCAGAAGAGGGTGGCATAGGTATCCTCGATCCAGATGCGTTCGTGCTCAGGAGCACCCTCGGTGGCCATGGTGGCCAGCGCCAGGGCACGCTGCTCGTCCTTCTTCACGTACTGGCCGCGCCAGAACAGGTCGGCGAGCGCAGCCTGTGCGGGGGCGTAGCTCTCCTCCGTCAGCGCTGAGAGGTAGTGCAGGCCGCGCCTGATGTCGTCGCCGTTTGCGCCCCCGCCGAGGCCGTTTGCGTCCCCGCCGAGGTAGACGCGCGCCAGCTCGAACTGGGCATCCTTGTCGCCGAAGAAGACCGCGGCGTGGTGCAGGTAATCGTTGGCGCGGGTGGCACTTGGCGGCAGGTCGATCTCCTTGATGCCGGCGCGCACGTAGCCCGCCAGGGCAATCAGTGCCTTGGCCACGAACGGCGCACGCTGGCTGGTCTCCGGATCGACGTTGAGGTTCTCATCCGCGATCTTACGGAACAGCACGAATGCCTTGGTGTTGTCGGCGCCGCCGCCGAGGTTCTGGGAATAGATGCGGGCGAGGTAGAACTCGGCGACGAACTTCTCCAATGCCTCGCCGCGGGCCGCCGCCTCGGTCAGCGCGGCAATGGCCGCCTCGCGCCGCCCCGCTTGATAGGCGCCAAGGCCGCTGTCGATGGCCTCCTGAGCCGAGCTGAAGGCCCGCGCCTGCTGCGCGCTGACACCACCCGCCGCCCCGGCCAAGGCAGCGACGATGGCTACCAACACGGCTAACGCGGCCAAAAGCGATAATCGACGCCGTGTCGGGGGCTTGCCCGGCCGCGTCTCGGCCTTGGTTGCGTACCCCAGTCCCATGCAACGCACAACACGCCGCCGGCCAGTCTGGGTATGGCCGGTCTGGGTCTGGCCGGTCTGGGTCTGGCCAGTCTGGGTCTGGTTGAGGGTCCCCGCGTCCATGACCATCTCAAGCTTCTTGCATCTGCCCAGCCCACAACCTACCCGCTTGGAAACGCCGTGGGCGCTCCAGCTGCGCCTCTCTCTCCGGAGGCCGAGACGGTACTTGGATCGTGCGCGCTGCCGGCCCGCCGAACCGGCAACCATTACCAAAAGTCTAACGGCTACAAGTTTGTCAGCTCTTTGTGGCTCCAAAGTGGCAGTTAGGGTGGCGCAAAGGTCACAGCCGCGCATCGCCAACACCCGTGTTGGGGGCATCGCAAAGTCAAGCATCGCCACTGCCCCACGTCATAGGGGGTGCACGTCAGGCGGCAGTTGGGCGGCAGTTGGGCGGCTGTGAGGCGGCAATTTGCTTGTGGCTTGTGAGGTGCGCCGCGCATCCTATATCGGCCGCCGCGCCAGAGCGGGAACCGCCGCCTGGAATCAGGCGGCGGAGCGTTGCTTTGATGCTACATATTTGCGGCGCATACAACGCAAGGCGCGGCGGGCCTTCTCAACACCCCTGGAACTGTCCAATATATCCGCGGGATAGCATGACTTTAGTTGCGTAAAAGGGGGGATTGATTGCATGCCTATCGGGAGTGATTCGCTTGCTGCGGCGCCCCAACGCTTCGGCGCGGAGCCGCTGGCCATCACATGGAAACAGCAATCGGGGCTGATCGGACTCAGCATCGTCAACTTCATCCTCCGAATTCTGACACTCGGCATCTACCACTTCTGGGGCAAGACCGAAGTCCGCCGCCGCATCTGGTCGGCGATCCGGCTCAACGGCGAGCCGCTTGAGTACACCGGCACCGGCATGGAGCTGTTCGTCGGGTTCCTGGTGGTGCTCTTCGGCGTCTTTCTGCCGTTCCTGCTGGTGGGAGGCGTGCTGGTTTATGCCTATGGACAACAATCGGGAGTGGTGAGGGCCTACTACGTGCTGGCCTACGTCGTCTTCTTCTTCCTGATCGGCGTGGCAATCCATCGGGCGCTGCGCTACCGGCTCGCCCGCACGCGCTGGCGTGGCATCCGCGGCGCCCTCGAGGGCAGCTCGCTGCGGTTTGCCTGGACCTACTTGTGGACGGCTGTGCTGATCCCGTTCACGCTCTTCTGGATCATCCCATGGCGCGCGACCAAGCTGCAGGGCCTGCTCAGCAATGACATGCGCTTCGGCAACCGGCCGTTTCGCTTCATGGCCCGCTCCGGACCGCTCTATGGTCGCTTCGCCATCGCCTGGATCGGCACCATCGTGCTTTTTCTGGCAATGAGCGCGGGCGTGGGCCTCTCGATTTATTTGGTGGCTCCGCCCGCGGCAGTGCCCGGCCAGCCCCCCACTGTTAGCCCCGGGGCCGCGTTGGCGATCGTGCCGGTGATCGTGGTCTTTTACCTGCTGTTCGGACTAATCGTCGCCTGGTACCAGGCGGGTGTTTTCAATCACTTTGCCGCGCACACCTCCTACGAGGGCGCCACCTTCCGCGGCAAAGCGACGGCTTGGAGCCTGATCTGGCTCGTGATCAGCAACATGCTGATCATGCTGGTCACGTTCGGCCTGCTGGCCCCCGTGGCGCAGGCGCGGGCCGTGCGCTACATGGTGGACCGGCTGGGCATCGACGGCGCGGTCCCGGTCACCGACATCATGCAGCGTGCCGAGGACCCCATGCGGCGCGGGGAAGGGCTCTCGCAGGTCTTCGATGTCGACGCCTTTTAGGACCATCGTTGACACTTATGAGGGTCGCTTCAGTGACGGGCGAACGGCTGCTGGGCTGCCCGCGACCGTGCGCCTCGTCTCGCAGGGCCTGGAGATCGCGCCGGGCGCCGGGCAGGTGCCGTTTGTGTGGTCCTACCGCGATCTTGCCGCAGCGACGCCCATCGGCCGGCGCGCGGGCGACGTGCTGCTCAGCTGTGCGGTGACGCCGGGCGCCACCCTGTTCGTCTCCGACCAAGCCTTCGTGGCGGCGCTTGCCGATAAAGCCTCGCATCTGACCACGGTATCGCAGCGCTGGCGCTTCGCGCGGCCGCTGTTGGCCGTGTGCGCCCTGTTCGCCCTGGCGGTGGCCGCCTTGTGGGTTGCCGATGTGAGCCCGGCGCGCGGTCTCGCCGGGCTACTGCCCATGGAACTGCGCCGGTCGCTGGGTCGCCAGGTGGTGCGGTCGATGAGCCAGGGCCGTGGGACCTGCGACACGCCCGAGGGGAGGGCCGCGCTCGGTCGGCTGACGGAGCGACTGGCGGTGGCAACCGGCGGCAAGCGCTTCGACATCCGCGTGCTGAACTGGAGCCTGGTCAACGCGTTCGCCGCGCCCGGCGAACAGATCGTCCTCACGCGCGGCCTCATCGAGCAGGCCATAGGCCCGGACGAGGTGGCCGGCGTGCTGGCACACGAGATGGGACACGGGCTCGAGCTGCATCCCGAGACCGCCATCATCCGGGTGGTCGGGCTCAGCGCCGCCGTGGAGCTGATGCTTGGCGGCAACGGCGGGGCGCTCGCCAACATCGGTCTCGTCCTCACACAGCTCGGCTACTCGCGCGCCGCCGAGCGCGAAGCGGACGCGCACGCGCTCAGGATCCTGGAGACGGCGCACATCTCCCTCCAGGGGTTTGCGGGCTTCTTCAAGCGTGTCGAGGATCGCGAGCGCGGCTCGGTGATCGGCGAGATCGGCCTCCTGCGCACGCACCCGTTCTCGGCCGAACGTGCCAGGCTTGCCGAGCAGCGGCCGGCCTATCCCGCTACACCCGCCCTCACCGACGACGACTGGCGCGCCCTGCGCGGCATCTGCGGCAACCAGCCCATGCACCCATGAGGTGCTTTCGGTCGGAAGGGCGATAGCCCGTGCGTTAGATTGGCGTGTCCGGCGCCCGCCTGTGCTGCTTTATGCGCTTCGCGCTCGTCTAATCTTAACCCAGCCTAGATGACCTCCACCCGCTTCAGGGCGGCCTTGAGCTTTTTCACGGTGGCCTCGAAGGCGGCCTTGCGCTCGCGGTTCTCCTCGACCACCTCGGGCGGGGCCTTGGCGACGAAGTCGGCGTTGCCAAGCTTGGCGTCGACCTTGGCGATCTCGGCCCGTTCCTTGGCGATCTGGCCCTCCAGGCGGGCGCGCTCGGCATCCATGTCGATAATGCCGGCCAAGGGGAGGGCCGCCGTCATGTCGGAGAGCACGATTTGCGCCGCTCCCTTGGGCGGGGTCTTGGCGAACGCGATGGTCTCGATGCGCGCCAGCCGCTTGATGGTCTCCTCGTAGCGGCCGGCGCGGGCGCGCGCGGCCTTGCCGGCGCCCACCAAGACCAACGGGAGCTTGGCGCCGCCGGGCACGTTCATCTCCGAGCGCACCGAGCGCACCTCGCTGACGAGCGCGATCAGCCAGCCGATCTCCGCGTCCGCCTCCCTGTCGGCGAGGCCCTCGAATGTTGGCCAGGCGCTGAGGCACAAGAGCCCGTCGCCTGCGGCCCGCGCCCGATCGCGGCGGCCCCACAGCTCTTCGGTGATGAAGGGCATGAAGGGGTGCAGCAACTTCAGGATCTGGTCGAGCGCCCAGGCGGTCGCTGCGCGCGTCTCGGCCTTGGCGGCTTCGTCGTCGCCGTCCAGCACCGGCTTGGTCAGCTCCAGGTACCAGTCGCAGAAGGTGCCCCAAGTGAAGTCGTAGACGGCGCCCGCCGCCTCGTTGAATTTGTAGGCCTTGATGCCGGCGGTGACGGCTGCGGCGGTGCGCTCCACCTCGCCGGCGATCCAGCCGTTCACGGTCTCCTTCACACCTTTGGGGTCGAAGGTCGCATCCCCGATGCAGCCGTTGAGTTCGGCGAAGCGGGTGGCGTTCCAGAGCTTGGTGGCGAAGTTGCGGTTGCCTTCCACCGCCTTGATCGAGAGCTTGATGTCGCGCCCCTGCGCGGCCATGGCGGCCAGCGTGAAGCGAAGCGCGTCGGCGCCGTAGGCGGCGATGCCGTTGGGGTAGTCCTTGCGGGTCTCCCTCGTGATGCGGGCGGCGTCCTTCTTGTCCATGAGCCCATCGACGCGCTTTTGGATCAGCCGGTCGAGCTCGATGCCGTCGATGATGTCGAGGGGGTCCATGACGTTGCCTCTGGTCTTGGACATCTTCTGCCCCTTCTCGTCGCGCACCAGGGCGTGGATGTAGACGTGGTGGAAGGGGATCTCCTTCATGAAGTGGAGCCCCATCATCAGCATGCGTGCAACCCAGAAGAAGATGATGTCGAAGCCGGTGACCAACACGCTCGTCGGATAGAACCGCTTCACCTCTGGGGTCTGGTCCGGCCAGCCCAGCGTGGAGAACGGCCAAAGCGCCGAGGAGAACCAGGTGTCCAGCACATCGGGATCGCGCTCCAGCGCCACGTTCTTCTTGTAGTGGGCCATCGCCTGCTTGGCGGCACCGGCCTCGTTGAGAGCGACGAACACCTTGCCGTCGGGGCCGTACCACGCCGGGATCTGATGGCCCCACCAGATCTGGCGCGAGATGCACCATGGCTCGATGTTGCGCATCCACTCGAAGTAGGTCTTTTCCCAGTTCTCCGGGATGAACCTGGTCTCGCCGCTCTCGACCACGGTGATGGCGCGCCTCGCCAGCTCGGCGGCGTTCACGTACCACTGGTCGGTGAGCCACGGCTCGATGATGGCGCCGCCGCGCTGCGCGTGCGGGACGGCGTGGCTCGTGGGCTCTATCCTTTCGAGCAGGCCGGCCGCCTCCAGATCTGCCACCACCTGTTTGCGAGCGACGAAGCGGTCGAGCCCGCGGTATTTCTCGGGCACGTTCTCATTGAGCTGCGCCTTGGCGTCGAGAATGTTGATCAGTCCGATCTCGGAGTGGCGCTTGTAGACCTTATAGTCGTTGAAATCGTGCGCCGGCGTGATCTTGACAGCGCCTGAACCCTTCTCGGGGTCGGCGTAGTCGTCCGCGACAATTGGGATTTTGCGACCAACCAGGGGCAGCGTCACCGTCTTGCCGACAACATGCTTGTAGCGTTCATCGTCCGGGTGCACCGCGACCGCCGTGTCGCCCAACATGGTCTCGGGCCGCGTGGTACCGACCGTCAGAAACGTCGACGGGTCGTCAGGAGCATACGCAATGCCGCTCAACGAATACCGGAAATAATACATATGCCCGTTGGGATCGCGATCGAGCACCTTCGCGAGGGCCGCCGAATTGAACGGCACCGGATTGGCGTCCTTATCCTTCTGACCGCGCGCCCATTTGAAGCTCCCGGTGTGCTCGATATCGTCGACCTCGAGGTTGGACAGCGCGCTCTGGAAGTCCGGATCCCAGTTGACCAGCCGGTTATCCTTGTAGATCAGGCCCTCGTTATAGAGGTCGACGAACACCTTAAGCACGGCCCTGGACAGGCCCTCGTCCATGGTGAAGCGTTCGCGCGACCAGTCGCAGGAGGCGCCAAGCCGCCTGAGCTGATTGCCGATGGTACCGCCGCTCTCAGCCTTCCAGGCCCATATCCGCTCGATGAACCTCGCGCGCCCGAGCTGGTGGCGCCCGGGTTCCTGCCGCTCCATCAGCTGGCGTTCCACCACCATCTGAGTGGCGATGCCGGCGTGGTCCGTGCCCGGCTGCCACAGCACGTCCTTGCCGCGCATTCGCTCGAACCGGCACAGCACGTCCTGCAGCGTGTTGTTGAGGGCGTGGCCCATGTGCAGCGAGCCCGTCACGTTCGGCGGCGGGATGGCGATCGAGTAGGGCTCGGCGTTGGCGCGCTCGGGCCGGCCGGCCTTGAAGGCCGCGGCCTCAGTCCAGCGGGCGAGGATGCGCGCCTCGATGGCGGCGGGGTCGTAGGTCTTATCGAGCATGAAATCGCCGTCGCATGACGCGAGTTGAACGGTGAGGACGGAGGATGGTCGGCTCCTTACGCCTCGGCCCGCCCGACTTCAAGGCTTCTTGGGGTCGCGCTTGGCCATCAGCTCGGCTTCTGCCCTGAGCGCGGCAGAGACCAGGCGCGGCATGTTCTCGTCGAGCCAGCGGCGTAGTAACGGGCGCAAGAGCTCGGCCACCATCGCCTCCAGTCCGGGCAATGCCAGGACTTGCGGCGGGTTATCGGGGGCCGCAGGCCGCCCATCCATCGCCGCAATCCCGCCGTCCGCGGCGGGGCGGTCCAAGAGCTCGGCCGCCTTGCGGTTGGGCCCCCCGCCTGGCACTGCGCCGGCGTCGGCATGCATACCGGGCAGGTCGTGCGGTCCCAGGCCCGCCGCCGCCCAGGGCGCAGGGCTCATCGCGGGGCTGGTGACGGGACCGTGCAGCTGATCGCCAGCAAGTCCGTAGGCGGTGGGTGGCGGGGGACTTACAGCGGGCATCAGCTCAGGCGCCGGCACCACCTCCACCTTGGTCCCCTCTGTGCTCGATCCGAAGAACGGCGGCAAGGGGCCACGCACGGTCTCGGTTCGGATTGGCTTTGCCTCCGCGGCGGATTGCACGCTGGGTTGCCCAGTGGATTGGCCAGTGGATTGTCCAGTGGATTGCCCAGTGGGCGCACGCGGAGCGGGCGGCTGCCCGTCCTTCCCGTCGGCGGCCGCATCGCTTCGGCCGAGGAACCACAACGCATCCTCCGGCGCCCGAGCTGGCCCAGCTGCCGCCACGAGGGGCGCCGGAGCAGGCGGGAGAGGATCCTTGAGCGGGCGCGCAGCCACGTC
>JAFMSC010000315.1 GCA_017353825.1 Hyphomicrobiaceae bacterium
CATCTGGCCCATGCTCGCGGAGAGCGCGCAGCTCGTGAGCGGCCTGGACAACACGCCGGCCTACCAGCTCCGCCTGCTGCACGACGGTACCGAGGTCGAGCTGGCCGGCGGCATGCCGTTCGGCACCGCCGACGCCCTGAAACAGGTGCTCGATGCTGCACCCGGGGTGAAGGTCGTGCACTTGAACAGCATCGGCGGCAGGATCGGCGAGGGCTTCCTCATCTACCGGCTCGTGCACGACCGCAATCTCGTGACCTACACGGCGACGGAGTGCGCCAGCGCCTGCACGATAGCCTTCCTCGGTGGTTCCCAGAGATACCTCTCGAGCAAGGCCCGGCTTGGCTTCCACAGCGGCAGCTTCGGCAGCCTCGACGGCAGGCAGTACCCCGACATGAACGCCGATATGCGCCACATCCTGGCGGTGCACGGCGCGCCGGCCTGGTTCATCGACCGGGCGCTTTCCACAAGCGCCAGTTCGATGTGGTATCCGCCGCACAGCGACCTCGTCGCGGCGAACATCGTCACCCTGGTCGTGGACCCCGGCAAGTTTGGCGTGTCGGGCATGCCCATCTGGCGCGACAGGGAAGCCATCGAACGCGAACTCCTGGCGGTGCCGTTCTATGCGCTGGTCAAGGAGAGCGATCCCGAGGCGTTCAAGAACATCGCCGACCGCGCGGTTCAGTCCATCGGCCTCGGCAAGACCCAGCCCGAGGTCGTCCAGGACATCCATGACGTCTTCGGCGCGGAGGTGCTGCCCAAATTCCTGGGCGTGGCGCCCGACGCGGCGATCCAGCGCTATTGGCGCGGCCAGTTGGCGGAGATGAAGCACCTGAGCAAAAGCGATCCCGCCCATTGCGCCGCCTTCGCGTATCCTGAGTTGCGGCGCGACGATTTCGACCTTCTTAAGTTGGTTCCGCCCGAGCTGGTCGACGAGGACATCGCCGCCGTGACCGAGGTGATCCGGCAGGCTATGCGCGCGCCGCAACGCCAGCCGGCGGACAATCTCGACGAGGAGCTGGCCGGCGTGTTCAAGCGCATCTCCGCGCACCTGCCCGCCACCCAGGAGATTCTCGCCGATCCCGCCGCCTATTTCGACAACCCGCGCGCCCTGTGCGATGCCACCCTTGCGTTCTACACGGATATCTTGGACCTGCCCCCGGCTCGATCGGGCAGCTTGCTGCGTTCCTTCTCCCAGCCGCAGCGGTAGCTCCTGCCCCAGGGTCATCGGCAGCATCCCCCGGGTGCGCCGGTGATTGGCGCTCAGTGGCCATCGGTGAGCCGTTCGCCAGGTCCGCCCGATGCCGACGACCAGGCACTGCTCAACCAGACCGTCGCCCACTACCACGACATCCTGAAGCAGGCGCCCGAGGCGCTGGCCTACCTGAAGGCGCGCGGGCTCGCCCACCCCGAGCTGATCGACCGCTTCCGGCTCGGCAATGCCAACCGCACCTTGGGGCTGAGACTGCCGCAGAAGAACCGCAAGGAGGGCGCCGAGATCCGGGCCGATTTGCGGCGTCCTCGTCACATCGGCGTGGCTGATCTGCATGCGTTGGGTTGGGGCGGTGGCCGGTGCAGTTTCACTGTGCACGTACAACTCTCCGCGCCGCAGACGCACCGGGACGAGGACCGCAAGCCAGGTCGCAATCTGGGGACCGCTGCTCCTTGGTGGCCATGCCAATGGTCCGATCGGTCATGCCGGCCGCCGGCGGTACCAGCGCGTCAGCAGCTCCATGCCGAGCAAAGAGACGGCGCCGGCGCCGAGAAGGATGGCTTCGCCGGTTCCGTAGCCCCAGCGCTCGACGACAAGCGCGAAGGCGGCAGGGGCCAGGGCGGCCAGGACCAAGTACGGCGTGGCGAGGATGCCGAGCACGGTGCCGTAGCCCTCGGGGCCGAACAGGGCGAGCGGCACCGCGCCCCGCACGATCGTGACGAGGCCGTTCGACACGCCGAACAGGAGCGTGAAAGCAAGCGCGCTCCAGAAGTCGGCGCCACCCAGCATCAGCACCGAAAATGACAGCGGCAGCAGGCCGACCGAGACCCGGCCGATATCGAGCGGGTGCCACTTGCGCGCCAAAGTGAGGTCCCAGATGCGTCCAAGCACTTGGGCCACGCCCTTGAACGAGGCGAGCAGGACGGCGGCGGAGGAGCCGAGCCCCGCCGCCTCAAGGATCGGCACAAGGTGTACGGCCAGCGCGCCGATCACGACCGCGCTGGCCGCGGCCACCGCGCCAAACAGGGCCATGGCCAGGACGCGCGTGGCGCCGTCCAGCGGGTGTCCTGGCGTGTGCTGGGGTGAACCGCCCGTGGCGCGTGCGTATTCCGCCTGCGCAAGGCTCTCGCGCCGGCCGAGGCCCAGCCAGTGTAGCGGCACGCAGAGGAGGAAATTGATGGCGGCGAACACGAGGAGCGTGGGTCGCCAGCCGTAGGCGCCGTTCAGCGCGTGGCCAATGGGCCAGAACACGGTGGAGGCGAGGCCGCCGAACAGGGTCAGATACGAGATAGCTCGCCGGCCGCGCGAGGGCGTCACCTGCACCAGGGCTGCGAACGCGGCATCATAGAGCGTGAGGCGCATGGCAAGGCCCAGGAAGGCCCACACCGCGAGATAGCTCCACGGGTCGCGCACCAGCGCGAGCAGCGCGAGCCCGATCGCCACCAAGACCGAGCCCGCCGCCATGGCCAGGCGACCCCCGCGCCGGTCGAAGCAGCGGCCGACGCTCGCCGAGACCGCGCCCGATACAAGCAGACCCACCGTGAGTCCGCCGAACACCAGGCTCTGGCTCCAGCCGGTGTCGGCGGCGATGGGCTTGCCGAGTACGCCCAGGGCATAGAGGGTTGTGCCCCAGGAGATGATCTGGGTGAACCCGAGACTGATGATGGCAGCGGTCGCGGGATGGCGGATGAAACTGCCGACGGCCGAGGAGTTGACGGGCCGGTGTCGCTCCTGCATGTCCCTGGCGTCCCGGTCCACGGTCATTTTGCTCCGGCTTTCGCCCCACGTTAGCGCGTGTTTTCCTGTTGGGCATCTTGTCCACTGGACGGGAGCCATGCGCGGTCCGATATTGCTCAAGGTCAGGAGGGCAGACGCTTGAACGACCGCCGGGACGAGGAAGAGAACCGGCTCTCGGCGCGGGCCGCGCGCTACATGCGTGTCGGCACCAACGTCGGGGCCGTGGCGGCGCGTGTGGCCGGGCAGCGGCTGTTCGGCCGTGAGAGCGACGAGGGGGCCAATGCGGCGGCCCTTGCGGCGGCCCTGGGCGGCCTCAAGGGGCCGATCATGAAGGTGGCGCAAATGCTCGCCACCATCCCCGAGGCCCTGCCGGCCGAATACGCGCAAGCCCTCTCCCAACTGCAGTCGCAGGCGCCTCCCATGGGACCGGCGTTCGTGCGCCGGCGCATGCAGGCGGAGCTCGGGCCCGACTGGGCGCAACGCTTCAAGCGCTTCGAGCCGCAGCCGGCGGCCTCGGCTTCGCTGGGGCAGGTGCACCGCGCCGTCGGCCACGACGGCGCCTTGCTGGCTGCCAAGCTGCAGTATCCCGACATGCAGTCGGCTGTGGAGGCGGACCTCAACCAGCTCAAGGTGGTGTTCGCCCTGCACGCACGCATGAACCCGGCCGTGGAAACCACCGAAATCTTGAAGGAAGTGGCCGCGCGGCTACGCGAGGAGCTGAACTACGACCTGGAAGCGCGCCACATGGCGCTCTACGCCCTGATCTTCAAGGACGAGCCCACCATCCGCGTGCCCGAGTGGCGGCGCGAGCTGTCGACCAAGCGGCTGCTAACCATGACCTGGCTCGATGGCCGGCGTCTGCTCGACTACAAGACTGCGCCGCTCGAGGCGCGCAACACCATCGCCAGGGCGCTGTTCCGGGCCTGGTGGTATCCGTTCTCGCACTACGGCGTGATCCACGGCGATCCCCACCTCGGCAACTACACCATCTTCGAGCACGAGAGCCGCCCGGCCGGTATCAACCTGCTCGACTACGGCTGCATCCGCACCTTCCGGCCGCCGTTCGTACAGGGGGTGATCGACCTCTATACGGGGCTCCTCAGGGACCGCCGCGACTTGGTCGTGCACGCCTACGAGACCTGGGGCTTCCGCGGCCTTTCCAACGAGCTGATCGACACGCTCAACATCTGGGCGCGGTTCATCTACGGGCCCCTGCTCGACGACGGCGAGCGCGAGATCGCCGAAGGCACCACGCCCGGCCAGTACGGGCGCAAGGAGGCTTTCACCGTGCACAAGCAGCTGCAGGACAAGGGCCCGGTGAAGGTGCCGCGCGAGTTCGTGTTCATGGACCGGGCCGCCATCGGCCTCGGCGGCGTGTTCTTGCACCTCGCCGCCCGCCTCAACTGGTACCGCATCTTCAACGAGACCATCGAGGGCTTCGTACTGGACGAGGTGGCCGAGCGGCAGAAAGCGGCATTGACCGCCGCCGGCGTGCCGCTGCCGGAGGCGGCCTAGCCATCTCTGTCATCCCGGAATTTGCGCGAAGGCGCCATATCCGGGAACCCATATGTGTCTGGACCTGTCTCTGGGACCTGTCTGGGACCTGTCTGGGACCTGCGGGCTCGCGCTGGCGTGCTCGCCCGGCATGACAGCATGGTCAGGTGCATTAAGGGCCACGGCGCTGGTACCATATTTTATGAATCTCCCGCTTAACTGAAGGCCTGTCGCGGAGAGCCGAAATGCCCCCAACCGAAACGGCCCCGCTCATCGAGAGCGACGCTGTGCCAGCGCCGGGGCCGGCCCGCGCCGAGATCGCCGCCGACCACCTGATGGGCGAGGCGGGGCTCGTCGACCGCCTGATGGATCGCGCCATCTTCACCGCAGACGAGCGTGCCCGTGTCGCCAATGTGGCAACGCATCTGGTGCGCGGCGCGCGCGCCAGCCGCCACAAACACGGCGGCATCGACGCCTTCATGACCGAGTACGGGCTCTCCTCGGACGAGGGCGTCATTCTGCTGTGCCTCGCGGAAGCGCTCCTGCGCATTCCCGACAAGGACACGGTGGACGCGCTGATCGCTGAGAAGATCGGGAGCGGCCACTGGATGCGGCACCTAGGCCACTCCGACAGCCTGTTCGTCAATGCCTCCACCTTCGGACTGATGATCACGGGTGGCGTGGTGCGGCTGGGCCAAGACAAGGGCAGCGGGCCCGCCGCCGTACTGAAGCGGGTCGTCAGCCGGTCGGGAGAGCCGGTCATCCGCCAGGCGCTGCGGCAGGCCATGCGCATCCTGGGAGATAGTTTCGTTCTGGGACGCACCATCGAGGAGGCGCTGGTGCGGGCTGCGCCCCTCGAAGCCAGGGGTTACCGCTTCTCCTACGACATGTTGGGCGAGCGGG
>JAFMSC010000316.1 GCA_017353825.1 Hyphomicrobiaceae bacterium
GGGCGTCGGCGGCGCGGCGGCCGTCAGGATAGGTGGCCAGATATTCGGCGTAAGATGCCTTGTTGTTGGTTTGCCGCGCCTTGAGCCAGGCGGTGTCGTCTTTGTCGTTCTCCTCGGCCTCAATCATGGCCACGCGTTCGCGGGCCTCGGCCGCGAAGTTCCCGTTCGGGAAATCGTTAAGATACTGGTGCAGGGCCGTCTTCCCCCCGGTGCGCTCGGCCTGCGCCCAGGTGGCCAGCTCCGTCCGCCGCGCGGCCTCCGCGCGCTCCACCTCGGCCATCACCTGCCGCGCACGCGCTGCGTGAACCCCGTCGGGATAGGCGGAGATAAAGCGCTCGATCTGTGCCCTTTCTCCGCTCCTCTCTGCCACGGCCCACGCCGCGGCCTCCTCGCGTCCAAGCGCTTCGGCTCGGGCCATGGCCGCGATCCTCTCGCGCGCCTGGGGTGCGTGCTCGCTCTCGGGATAGCCAGCCAGGAATCTCTCCAGAGCGCTCCTGTCGCCGCTCCCATCGGCTAGTGTCCAGGCGGCGGCCTCGGCGCGCCGACGGGTCTCCGCGCGCTCGATCGCGGCGATTGCTGCTCTGGCCTCCACGGCAAACTCGCCATCGGGATGGGCGCCGATGAACCGCTCCCAGACTTCGCGGGTGCCCAGCCTCTCCGCCTCCCTCCAGGCCTCGGCAGGCCCGTTGTCGCGCTCAGGGGTGATAACGACCTGGGGGCGTGGTAGGTCGCCCGTGGGGGCTGGGGCGACCGCGGAGACCAGGCGTGGTTCCGGCGTTTCAAACCAGCCCATGTAGTAGAGCCCGACGGCAGCCACGATCGCCGGCGCAGCCGCGGTCATCATCCCCGCTACGAACATGGCACTGACCCTGCGGGCGCGCCGCCGCCGCTCGGCCTTCCGCGCCGCTGCTTGGCGGTCGAAGGTCTTCAACTCCCGGTAGGCGTCATTGATGAGTTTCAGGCGCTCGCCGGCGTCGTCGGAAACGGCGCCCGAGGTTCGGCCGTCCGGATGCAATTGCTTCACCAAACGCAGATAGGCGGACCGGATCTCGCGCGCCGTGGCCTTAGGTCCGACGCCAAGCACGCTGTACGGGTCGCCGCGCTCCAGGGGCGGGCGATGCTCGGCCGTGTCTGCCGCCGTGGCGGGCGGCGCAGGCTCCTCTCCGCCGAGCCATGCCGGGGGCTGTGCCAGGCCGTCGGGGAGCTCGGTGGCCCTTGAGCCCTTGGTGCGGTTGAGTGCAGCCTGTGTCAGGTTGCGGACACCGCCCAGCCGAGCGTCGCACAGGTTGGCGCCGACCAGCCGGGCACCGGCCAGATCGGCCTCAGCGAGGTTGGCGCCTTCCAGGTCGGCGCCGCCGAGATCGGCATTCTGCAGGCGCGCGTGCGCTAGGTTGGCCCCGGTCAGCACCGCCCGGCTCAGGTTGACACCCCTGAGGTCGATGGGCTCACCCTGCGCGGGCCCGCATTGGCGAGCGTCCGCAGGCGGGTTCAGGTCGCTCAGGTCCGGCGCTGTGCCGGGATTCTCAGCCCTCCAGGCGTTCCAGGCCTGCACTCCCTGGCGGAGCTTTGCAACATGCTGCGCATTCGCCATGACAATCGACTCTCAAACCCACTGGCCGACGTCCCCCCCGGGACTATTGTAAGGCCCCTCTCAAGAAATTGCCCTGAATTGCCCTGATCAAAATTGCCCCGTCAGAAATGCCTTGTCAGAATTGCCCTATGAGAATTTGCCCGCTCAGAATGGATGCGTTGCGCCTGTGTTGACTGCCTGCGGATGCAGCTCGCAACGCTTCGACTGAACGCGCTCGCCAGCCCACGCCGCTCCCTGTCGGAAACCTTGGCCGGAAACCTTGGCCGGAAAACTTGGGGGGTTTCTGGTCGAAGGCGCAGAGATTAACCGCCCGGCGTCGGCCGCCAGGAACCGCCCACTGCACCGAGAAGGGAGTTGCGAAGGCTGCCCGTCCTCTGGGCAAGCTCTTGGAGGACGGCCGCGAAAAGCTCAAGCGCCTGCCCGCTGTCGCGAGGAGTCTATGCATAACCTGCACCGCCCCGAACCGCCTAATCCTGCGATCGCACGCAACGCCACACCGGGCGCAAGGGGGAAGCCTCAGCCTTTGGTCGATATCATTCAGATGATATCTATATCCAGAACCTGTTAAAAATTTGGCAGCCTTCTGTTGAACGTCGTCGCCTGGCCTCGTCAACCCCTGGGACGCTCTGAGAAGATGCGGACTGGCGGGGCCGGCGTCCAGGTTTTTTGCATCACCGGGTATGTGGTCGGTGGCAGGTGGGGCGCCCCGGACCGTACAAGAGTGCAAGCTGGCCATGGAAAATGCTCGGAAAGGGACTGCCGGCCTCGCGGCGCAGGCGGGTCCCGCCTCTGGGCGGGATGTGGCAGGCACCGCCTTCCCCCGTGAAAATCGGGCGCGGCGCCTGCCGTCCACACCTCACCCGTGGCGGTGCTGGGCGTGGTGGGGGTCGATGAGCTCGCCGCGCAGGAGATGGAGCGGGGCCTTGTGGTAGAGCTTGATGTCGTGGAACGGGTCGGTGAGGATCTTTGTGAACCACACGAGGCCGCTCTGCACGTCCTTGATGAAGAACAGGTGTACCGTGCGGAACACCAGGCCGCCGACGGCAAGGCCGATCCACGTCAGGGCCAGGTTGTTCAGGAACTCGTGCCAGTCGGCGGGGGCGGCGAAGATGCCGAACAGCGTGGGATAGAAATACAGCACGAGCGGCGACAGGGCCCACAGGCCCATCAGCACCACCTTGCGACGCAGGTTGTAGCCGACCTTCACCTCCTCCTTATACTCGTGCGTAGCCTGGTTGACGTGGTCGTAGTGCTTGGGCTCGAAAAAGAAATGGCCCGCCTGCCGGCTGCACATGCCCACGATCCATCCGAGCAGCACCGCCGCCACCGGATGGGTGAACACCAGGACGTAGGCGCACACGAAGCTGACGGCACTCATGAAATGGAGGCTCTGGTTGATGCGGCTGTGGTGGTAGTAGCGATGATCGTCCCACCGCTGCTCCTTGAGCGCCTCGAAGAACGTCATGTGTTTTCCCCTCTTTTTGTAGGGCGGATCAGGCGAAGCCGTGTGCGAGCTACGCTGCACGGGCCTCTTCGTGCAGGCCATCGTTGCGATCGGCTGCGGCCTTGCCGAAGCGGATCAGCGAGAAATGTCCGAACGGCGGTACCGGCCGGCGCTCCAGCAGGCGGATGTCGTGCGGCGTGCGTTCGGCCCAGCGCGCGAACCTCTCCCAGGGAAAATCCGACTGCCACCCGAGCTTGCGTGCCATGGGCTGGAACCAGCGCTCGAAGGTGAGCCTCGGCCCGGCTTCGGCGCCCACTCGGTTCAAGAGCACGATCTCGCCGCCGGGCTTGAGAACGCGCGCGAACTCGTCGAGGGCAATCTCGGCGTGGGGGACGGTGTTCACCACGCACTGGGCCACCACGACGTCGAAGGATTCGTCAGGGAACTGCAGCTTTTCGGCGTCCATGAACGATAGCCCCTCGACATGGGTGAGGGCCTCCTCCGCGACGCGCTGGCGCGCCTTGGCTAGCATGGGCTCGGAAAAGTCGATGCCGAACACGCGGCTCGCGTGCGTATAGTAGGGCAGGGTGAGACCGGTGCCGACCCCCACCTCCAGGATGCGCCCGCCGACGCGCTCGCAAGCGGCCACGGCGGCGCGGTGGCCGCGCTCGAAGATCTTGGCGAACACAAGATCGTAGATCGGGGCCCACCGCGCGTAAGCCTTGGTGATAGTCTCCCTGTCGAATGCATCCGTCATTTCATTGCTCTCGTCGTCGCTGTCTCGCCTCTTGGTCAACGTGCTGGGCAGCGTCCGGCCTCTGCCATTGGGCGCCGCCGCCAACAGCGGTGCATTGTACGCCATCCTCGGGCCGGCCGCCGCCTCGACCGCAACGTTGCGCGCGTGGCCCAGGAACTGGCGTGCACTCATCTCCCAGGTGTGGTCAAGCGCGAACGCACGGCAGGCCGCCCGCGACACCTTGAGGGCGCTGAGGCACGCCTGGTGCAAGTCCTTGTCGAGAGCACCGATCGGCCGGTCGCCGATCACGTCGCGCGGGCCCGTCACCGGATAAGCGGCAACGGGCACGCCGCAGGCCAGCGCTTCGAGTTGCACGATGCCGAAGGTGTCGGTCTTGCTGGGGAACACGAACACGTCCGATGCCGCGATGTGGGCGGCGAGCGTCTCGCCTTCCAGGTGGCCGAGGAAGACGGCATCGGGGAAACGGCGGCGCAGCTCCGCCTCCTGCGGCCCGTTGCCGATCACGAGCTTGGTGCCCGGCAGGTCGAGCGAGAGGAAAGCCTCCAGGTTCTTCTCGACCGCGACCCGCCCCACGCTGACGAAAATCGGGCGCGGCAGGTCGAGCAGGATCGCGCGCTCGGGCCGGAACAGCTCGGTGTCGACGCCTCGCGTCCACAAGCCGAGGTGCTTGAAGCCGCGCCCCGCCAGCTCTTCCATCAGCGAGCGGGTGGAGACCATGGTGACGGTGGCAGGCGCGTGAAAGCGGCGCAGCACGGCGTAGCTCCAGGCCTCCGGCACCACCGGGACGCGTGCGGTGATGTACTCGGGAAAGCGCGTGGTGTAGCTGGTGGTGAACGGCAGCCCGTGCTTGATGCAGTAGGCACGCACCGTGTGGCCGATGGGGCCCTCTGTGGCGACGTGGATGGCATTGGGGCGCGCACGCTCGATACGCTGGGCGATCTCCCGCCGCGTCGGAAGTGCGCAGCGCAGCGATGGATAAGTGGGCATCGCCACGGACGGAAAGCCTTCGGGTGTCAAGAACGAGATTGGCACCCCGAGCTTGCGGGCGCTCTCGGCGAGCGACATCAAAGTGCGAACGACGCCGTTGACCTGGGGATGCCAGGCATCGGTTGCCACAAGCACGCGCATCAGTCGTCCGGCGCCCCCTCAGTTTCCGTTGGCATGGTTGGTTATCGGGATGACCAGCACTAGGCCCTACGCGCGAGCTGCCCGACGGAGGCCGATCGCTGCGTGCTTTGCGCTCGCGCAAGCCCGCATGCGCTGAGCAAGAACATCGCCCCGAAAGTCCCGGCCGTGCCCCATGGGAGCGAGACCATAGTGCGCCGCTATTTCAGTTGTGTGACAGTGATGACACTGCCACGACAGCCCGCCTGGTCCGCTGCGGCGGCTGCCGCCTCGGCAGATGCCTGGCGTCGGCGGGGTGCCTGTGGGTTCGTGAGCTCGGATCGGATCGGGTCTCGCGCGCGCCGGTCTGGAGTTCAAGCTCGCGAGCGAGGGGGCGATGGGTCTGATCCTGTTGCCCACTCCCTGGCGGGGGGGGG
>JAFMSC010000317.1 GCA_017353825.1 Hyphomicrobiaceae bacterium
TCCAGGCCCGCGTCGGACCGGTCAGGCGCGGGCATCCGCATGTAGGATGGGCTCCACCGCGTGTTACCGCCGTGCTCCCCTTCCGGGGCACTGTCGATCAGAACAACCCGCACATTGCGTACGTCCGACGCCGTTGCTTCTGCGGCCGACAGCGCCGCGCTGAGTCCGGCCGCTCCACTGCCAACCACGACGATGGTGGCGTTCGGATCATCCATTTGCGTAGGTCCAATCCATCGCCGCGAACGACGGTCGCGGACCGGTGCCCTTGGTGGGCGCTGGGGGCAATTGACAGCCGAGGATCGTTCTTTACATTGTCGCAATCACTTTAACAATGTGGCAAGGTCGGTCAGACCTCCGAGTTTGACGCCATCGCTCCAAGCTCGAAGTCACGCAGGTGCTACACCAACCTGAGGATGGTGCCATGGCGTTGGACCCAGAGGGGCTGACACCATCAGAGCCTTCGCCCGAGGCCAATGTCGTCGTGCCGGTGAGCGGCGTCAGGCGGCCCATCGCCGGGCTCCACGTGTGCGGCAGCGACATGCAGGGGGCGTCTCGGCGGCGAGTATCCGGGCGCGGGCGCGCAGTTCGGACAGGCGATGACGTTCGGGCTAGATCGCCGTGCGCTATGCGGCATCGGATCGGGTCAACCCCTTGCGCAGGCCGCTGGAGTTGAACCTACCAGGTCGGTGGGCGGGGGGTCTGACCCAACCAACCACGAGTGAGGGAGCATGGTAGCACGCAAGGGCGGCGACATCATCGCGGACTTCCTCGTCAAGGAGAGAATTCCGTACGTGTTCGGGATTTGCGGGCACGGCAACGTCGGCCTGCTCGACTCGCTCTACGACCGGCGTGACAGGATCAAGCTGGTGTCGCCGCGCCACGAGCAGACCGCGGCGCACATGGCCGACGGGTACTTCCGCGTCTCGCACCGCCCGGCCGCCACCCTCACCTCCACGGGGCCCGGCTCGGCGAACCTCATCATGGCGCTGGCCGTGGCGCAAACCGATTCCTCGGCGGTGTTCTCGATCACCGCCAACGTGCCGACCTCGCAGTTCAACCGCGGGCCATTCCAGGAGCTGAACCGGCACTTCCAGGCGGACTTCAACAATGTCATCAAGCCGGTGGTGAAGCGATCGTTCCAGCCGACGCGGGTGGAGATGCTCCCCCTCGCCATGCGCCAGGCGGCCATGACCATGACCAGCGGACGGCCCGGCCCCGTGAACCTGGACGTGCCCTATAACCTGTTCGTCGAGAGCGGTGAGGTGCAGGAGGAGCCGGCCTGGGACGGCTACAACTCCCGCCGCAGCGGCGCCAGCGAGGCCGACGTGGCGCGCACGGTGGACTGGCTGCTGGCTGCGGAGCGCCCGGTGATCTTCATCGGCCACGGCATGACGCTGTCCGAGGCCGGTCCTGAGCTGACGGCGCTAGTGGAGCGCCTCTCCATCCCGGTGATCAGCTCGCCCAACGGCATGGGCTGCCTCGACATGCGCAGCGAGCTGTCGCTGGGCTTCATCGGCCGCAACGGCGCCTATCCCGCCAACCAGGCGGGGCGCCATGCCGACCTCGTGCTCGCTATTGGTGCGCGCTTCGACGACCGCTCGGCTTCCTCCTGGATGCCCGGCTACTCCTGGAACTTCCCGCACACGAAGCTGATCCACGTCGACGTGGACCACGGCGAGATCGGCCGCAACTATCTGCCCGACCTCGGCATCCTCGCCGACGCCAAGGCGTTCCTGCTGCAGCTCATCTCCGAGCTCGACTGGCGCAAGATAGACGGCAGCCCGCGGCTTGCGGCTTGGCACGACGCTATTGCGGGGTGGCGCAAGGAATGGGCGGCCTTCATCAAGCCGGGCTTCGAGACGCACAGCAGCCCGATCCGGCCGGAGCGCATCGTTGCCGACTGCCGCGCGGTGTTGCCGGACGACGCCATCATCTCGCTCGACTCCGGCATCCACCACAACTGGTTCATGCAGTTCTGGGAGGCGCGCTCGCCCCAGGCGATGCTCAACACCTGGGGCTACTCCGGCATGGGCTTCGGCCCCAGCTCGATCCTGGGCGCCAAGCTCGCCGCGCCCGACCGGCCGTGCGTGGCGATCTGCGGCGACGGCGGCTTCACTATGGTGCCGCACGTGCTGTGCACCGCGGTGGAGTACGACATCCCCGTGGTGTGGGTGGTATGGAACAACTTCGCCTGGGCCGCCATCCGCGATCTGCAGTACGCCTATTTCGACGGGCGCGAGTACGGCACCGCCTTCTACCAGGGCGCCAATTGCCAGGCCTACAACCCCGACTTCGCCCTCTGGGCCAAGGCCGCCGGTGTCGCCGGCCACACCGTCACGCGCTCGCAGGACTTCGCTGGCGTGCTGGCCGAGGCGGTCGCCTCCGGCAAGCCCGCGTTGATCGACGTGCATGTCGACGCCGACATCCGCCCGCCTGGCACCGGGGCCTGGGCGCTGCCACCGATCCCGCCCAAGGAGCCGGTGTTCGGCACGCCGTGGCGACCGGGAGAGGCGTAACGCGTAGCCCGGCGAAGGCCGGGGGAGACCCAACAAACCTCGTTCCAGGGCTCATCTAAACGCAGGCGCTTGTTGGGTCTCGCTGACGCTCGACCCAACCTACGGAGGAATGTCCCGTGTCAGACAAATACGCCCCCAGCGTGCGCAACATCGCCGAGGAGCCGTGGCAGCAGTTCCCGGCGCACTACGGCGGGGCGCTGTCGAAGGCGCTGGTGCGGCCGGAGACGGTGGGGTCGCGCCAGATCGACTACCGCATCTCCACCTACCAGCCGATGGCCTACGTGGAGGCACATACCCACAAGGTGCAGGAGCAGGTCTACCACGTGCTCGACGGCGAAGGGCTGATGGAGATCGGCAACGAGCGTCGCGTGGTGAAGAAGCACGACGTGATCTTCATCCCGCCCGGCGTCCGTCACGCGATCCAGAATTCCGGCCTCGGCGCCCTGACCTTCATCGTCGTCACGACGCCTGTGAGCGATGAGTAGCCACCCGTACGGGCCAGCAAGAGCATACCCAAGGGAGCACAGCATGAAGAAGCATCATCGTGGAGACCAGCGGCTCCCGGCGGGCCGGCGCAGGGTGCTGCAGCTCGGAGCGGGGCTGGTGGCCGGAGCAGCGCTCGGCTTCCCTGCCATCGTGAGGGCGCAGTCTGCCAAGATCCGCATCGGCCATCTCACGCCCCTGACAGGCTTCCTGGGCGTGCTCGGCGAATGGGCGGTACTGGGCATCCGTATGGCGGCCGAGGAGATCAACGCCGCCGGCGGCGTGCTCGGGCGCCAGCTCGAGGTGGCCTCGGAGGATTCCATCAACCCCGACGCCGCCGCCACCAAGGCGCAGCGCATGCTGGAGCGCGACGACGTCGCCCTGCTGATGGGCGAGATCAACTCCGCCTCGGCGCTCGCCATCTCGCAGGTGGCCGCGCGCAACAAGCGGCTGTTCCTGGCGCTCGGCCCTCGCTCCGACACGTTGCGCGGCAAGAGCTGCAACCGCTACATGTTCTGCACCGACATCCCCAACACGGTGATGGTCAACGCGGTGGGCAGCGCGCTGCTGCGCGACGGTATGGTGAAGGGAAAGAAGTTCCATACCCTCACTGCCGACTACGTGTTCGGCCACGACCTCCTGCGCGCCGCCAAGGCGTTCTTCGCCGCCAACGGCGCCACGCTGACGGGCGACGAATTGGTCGCCACCGACGTGACCGACTTCAGCCCGTTCCTGCTCAAAGTCCGCCAGGCAAAGCCCGACGCCGTCTGCTGCAATTTGGCGGGCAACCAGGTGACGAACTTCGTCAAACAATACTCCGAGTTCGGGCTGAGCTATCCGGTGGTCGGCTTCAACCTCAACACCGCCGATGCCTGGGCGGCCGGCAAGGGCAACCTCTCGGGCGTGTGGCCGACGGTGTGGTACCACACGCTCGACGTGCCGGCCTCCAAGGCGTTCGTTGCCGCCTTCCAGAAGAAGTACGGCAAGACGCCGGAGAACCACGCCTGGATCGAGTACATCGCGCTCAAGCTGGTGGTGCAGGCGATGGCGGAGACCAAGTCGACCAATACCGAGCACCTCGTCGAATATTTCGAGAAGGGTGCGGAGTTCGACATCCTGAAGGCGCGCAAGGCATACTTCCGCCCCTGGGACCACCAGCTGATCCAGGAGGCCTATCCGTTCTCGGTCAGGGACAATCCCGCCGACGTGACCGACCTGATGGTGCTTGGCGCCGCCGTGCCCGGCGCCGACCAGCCGCTGGAGACGATGTATCCAACCAAAGAGCAGAACCCCTGCAGCCTGTAGGGTGCAATAGGGCGTCAGCCCGTATTGCACCGAGCCGACGCGTCGCCGGGGGCACGCTGTGTTTCGGTGCAATGCGGCTAACGCCGCATTGGCAGTCTACGTCTCCCGAGATTCTCCCATGCAGCTGGTGTTCCTGGCCGAGCAGGTCGTGAACGGGCTCGTTCTCGGCGGCTACTACCTGCTGATCGCGCTCGGGTTGTCGCTGATCTTCAGCGTGGGTGGCGTGGTCAACCTCGCCCACGGCGCCTTCTACGCACTCGGAGCCTACGTCTCTGTCGAGATTGGAAAGCGGCTCGGCTTCGCCGCGGGCGCGGTGCTGTCGCCACTGCTCGTCGGCGCACTGGGGGTCGTCTTCGAGCGCTTCATCCTGCGCCGCTTCTACGCCGAGGACCCGATCCTCAGCCTGCTGGTCACGTTCGGCATCGCCATGGCGGCCGAGCAGCTTATCCGCATGATCTGGGGCGCGGCTCCGGTGCTGGTGTCGCTGCCACCGTCGCTCAAGGGCTCGGTGTTCCTCGGCGACTTCCTGTTCTCGCGCTATCGGCTGCTGCTGCTCGTCATCGTGGCCATTGTGCTGTGCGGGCTGTGGCTGCTCCTGCAGAAGACCTCGTTTGGGCGCGTGGTGCGCGCCGGCATCCAGCGCCCCGACATGGTGGCCGCGCTCGGTATCCGCCTGCAGCCCTACATGACCACGGTGGTCGTGCTCGGCGTCGGCATGGCCGCGCTGGCCGGCGTGCTGTTTGCGCCCATCGCCATCGTGCACCCGGCCATGGGCGCCGAGATCATCACCGTGGCGTTCGTCGTAGTGGTGATCGGGGGCCTGGGCAGCTTCTGGGGCGTGGTGCTGGCGGCGCTGCTCGTCGGGGTCGTGCGCGGCGTTACCATCCATTTCGTGCCCGCGGCCGGCGAGGCCTCCATGTATGTGCTGATGTTCCTCGTGCGTAACTACTCACCCCCTTCAGCGTATATCTGACCGGAGAGGGCCATGTGAATGGCGACGAGAGGGTTGGCGCCTTTGTTGGCCATGG
>JAFMSC010000318.1 GCA_017353825.1 Hyphomicrobiaceae bacterium
GGGCGCGGGCTGGGCCTGCGCGTAAACCTCGCCGACGGGGCATTCCCGCAGCCGCTGGGACCGCGCACCGCGTCCCAGGTTTGGTCGCGCCAAGTGCGCTGGGCCCGGCTGCGGCGCGCCACCTTCCCCGGCTTCTTCGCCATGGAGATCCTCTCCGGCCTGGCGGCGCCGCTCGCCTGCTTCCTGTTCGCTGGCTGGGCCCTGGACATGGTCGGAACCGACGTGCTGGCCGTCACCGCCGCCTACGTCGGCGTTTGGCTGGCGGCGGAGGCGTGGCTTGCAGCGGCCGTCGGCTGGCACCTGTCTTGGCGCTCGCCCTGGCTGTGGGTGCTGCGCGAGCTGCTGTTGCCCGTGCTGCTCACCCAGGCCTGGCTCGGCAAATCCTTGCGCTGGCGCGGAACCGCTATGACCAGTAATCGGACCGACGCGGAGCTGCACCCGGGCGCGCTCGGCTCTTGAGTCGGCTGCGCGGTCTTGCGCGCGGCGCCAGGGCGTACTTCAATGCCGCTGCATCGCCGGCCGACTACGCCACGACTCGATCCGAAGGAACCCCCGCCCGAGCGCCACATGTCGAGGCCCCTTTCGATTGCCATCGTCGGCGCCGGCATCGGCGGCCTTGCCGTCGCCGCGACCCTGCGCCGGTTTGGCATGGAAGCCCGCATTTACGAGCAGGCGGAGCGCTTTGCGCGGATCGGCGCCGGCATCCAGATGATGCCCAACTCGATGCAGGTTCTCCGCCAGATCGGCATCGAAGAGCGGCTGCGTCGAGTTTCGTTTGCGCCCTACTCGCACTTGAACCGGGTGTGGGATACGGGCGAGGTGACCCGCGAACTGCCGATGCCGGAGAGCCTCTACGGCGCCCCATACCTGTGCATGCACAGGGCGGACCTGCATGAGGCGCTGCTGGCGGCCCTGCCGCCTGACACCGTCTACCTTGGGCGCAAGCTGGTCGGCCTCGACGAGACGGCCGGCTCGGTGAGGCTCACCTTCGCCGACGGCGGTAGCGGTAGGGCCGATGCCGTCGTCGGCGCCGATGGCGTGCACTCCGTGGTGCGCGACATCATCGTCGGCCCAGACGCGCCCATCCATAAGGGCCGCATCGCCTACCGCGCCGTGTTCCCGGCTGGGCTGATGAACGGCCTCGACATCGGCCCGTCTCGGACCAAGTGGTGGGGGCCCGACCGGCACATCGTGATCTACTACACCAACCCCGCGCGCAGCGAGGTGTACTTCGTTACCAGCGTGCCGGAGCCCGCGGAATGGCTCACGCGCGAGTCCTGGTCTGCCAAGGGCGACGTGAACGAGCTGCGCGAGGCCTACGCGGGATTCCATCGCGACGTGCGGGCCGTGCTCGACGCCTGCCCTGACTGTCACAAGTGGGCGATCCTTGAACGCGAGCCGCTGCCGCGCTGGAGCCAGGGCCGCGCTGTCCTGCTGGGCGATGCAGCGCACCCCATGACGCCGTACATGGCACAGGGCGGGGCGACGGCCATCGAGGATGCGGCCGTGCTCGCCCGCTGCCTGGCCGAGGTCGAGGGAGAGGACATCGACGGCGCGTTCCGCCGTTACGAGGCCCACCGCAAGCCGCGCACCTCGGTGATCCAAGCCATCTCCAGCGCCAACACTTGGATGCGGGAAGGCGGCTCGGATACCGCCTGGCTCTACGGCTACGATGCTTGGCGGGCTGACCTCGCCAAACCCGCCGGCTATCCTGCTGCCGGCGAGCCGGCGACCCAATGAGGGCGAGGTGTGAGGACTGGGCCGCAAGGCCAGCCACCACAAGCATGGCCGCAGGCGGAGGGGTGACAATGAGGGGTGCAACGGGAACGACGCGACGGCGAATTCTGGCCCTCGTGGCATTGGCCTTGTGGGCGTTCGGCTTGGATGGCAGCGCTGACGCCCAGCAGGCCTACCCCAGCCAGCCCATCCGCTTCGTCATCGCCTTCGGTCCGGGCGGCGTCGCTGACACCACCTCGCGTATCGTGGCCGAGCAGCTCAGCGACAAGCTCGGCCAGCGCGTGGTCGTGGAGAACAACCCCGGCGGCGGCGGCATCGCCGCGGCGCGCGCGGTGCTGTCCGCGCCGGCCGACGGGCACACGCTGGCGCTCCTCACCAACGGCACCTCCATCAGCGTCAGCCTCTTCAAGAACCTGACGTTCGACCCGCTGACGGAGTTCGCTCCGGTGTCGAAGCTGGGCGCCTTCGAGTTCTTCTTCGCCGTGAAGGCCGACGCCTCCTATCGCGCGCTTGCCGAGCTCGTAAAGGCGGCGCGTGACAACCCCGGTAAGCTCAATATCGGCACCGTCAACCCTGGCAGCACGCAGCACCTCTGCGCGATGATGCTCAAGTCCACTGCCGGCATCGAGTTCCAGTGGGTGCCCTTTAAGAATTCGGGCGATCTGATCGTGGCCTTGCTGCGCGGTGACGTGGATGCGGGCGTTGACGCGTTCGCTGCCTTTAGGGGCAATATCGACGACGGCAAGCTGCGGGCCCTGGCCACCACGGCGCCCAAGCCCTTCCCGCTGCTGCCCAACGTTCCGCCCGCCAGGGAGGCCGGCGCCGGCGATTTCGAGACGACGGCGTGGAACGGTCTGTTCGTCAAGGCCGGCACGCCGCCCGAAATCGTCGCCCAGCTCAACAAGGTGGTGGCCGAGGTCCTGTCCGACCCGGACCTCAAGCAGAAGCTCCTCGGCATGGGCATCATCGCGGACCCCTCCTCCCCCGAGGCGCTCGCCGCCTTCTTCAAGCGCGACATCGCCAAATGGGCCGAGGTCATCGAGAAGAACAAGATCGAGAAGCGGTAGCGGGTACGTTCCGGACTAGCGAGGCAGCACAAGGACCCCGCCAACCTCAGTGCTCGCGCTGCCATTCTCCGGTTTTCGGGGAGGCGGGTTCGCGCCGGGGCAGGCGTTCGATCGGATACTGGAGACGGTCCCGGCCGATGCCGACATCCCGGAGGTCGGCTGTGGTGGCTGCGGCGAAGCGGCCTCGCTCGGGTACCGCCAAGCTGGCGCATTCTGCTCACAGAGCTCAGTCGCGGCACGACCGGGAGGCGATGTCAGCACTCGGCGGCGGTGCGCGGTTCAGCGCGCGCCAGAAGGACGTTCAGGCGCTCGATCTGCCGGACGCCGGCTTCGATGCGTAGTTGCCAACTGGATGCTCTACCACGTCGAGGACCGTCCGCGGGCCCTGGCCGAGGTCCGCCGCGTGTGAAGCCGGGCGGCACTCTGTTCGCCGCCACCAACGGCGATGCGCACGTCGGAAGGATTGACGCACTGGTCAATGAGTACCTCGGCGATGTGTCGCCGGTGATGGGCGGATTGGCTTTCTCGCTGGAGAACGGCGCGGTGCAGCTAAGCCCGTTCTTCGCCAGCATTGCCGTCGAGTACCGGTGCGGCACGCTGCGGATCACGGAACCCGAGGCGGTCGTAGACTATGTGCTCTCCTTCGACGCCGCGAAGGAGGCGAGCGTCGGCGACCGGCTCGACGCCTGCGCCGTCGCGCGCGAGGACGTCGGGTCGGCCGGCGCGTTGGTCGTGCGAACCCGCTCGGGGCTGTTTGTCGCCAGAAAAGCATGACTGCCTTCCCGGCTGCCGCCTGGAGTGAAGGGCGGAATCCGTGCATCCTGAGCGGCGCAGAGTTCGCCGGCACCGAGGGGCAGGAGCGCATGCGAATGGTCAACGTCCTCAACATCACACGCCTGCGGCCTCGAGAGCGCGCGATGATCGAAGGCGTCGACGCGGCAGTGCGGCTGGTCGATGCTGGCGGTTGGTTCGATGGCGAGATGCGCGCAACCTGGCCCGCCTACGCCGTCGCGCGCTATCTCGGCCGGGACGCCAACGGCGCAGGCACCCGCGAGGAGCGCGATCGGCTCCTGGCCGAGGCCGAGGTGATCATCGGCACCTTTCCCTTCCCGCTCGACCTGCGCGCCCGGTCGCCGAGGCTCAAGTGGTTCCACCAGCGTCCAGCGGGCGCCAGCAACTTGGTTGTCGGTGATCTCTGGGGCAGCGACGTGGTGGTGACGACCTCGCGCGGCTTCGGCAATACCCTGGCGATGGCGGAATACGCGCTGGCCGGCATCCTGCACTTCGCCAAGGGCCTCCACCGTGCCGGCATCGATCGCGACGCCAAGGCCTTCGACGCCCGCGCCTACCGGCCGCTGCAGCTCGAAGGCAAGTCGGCGTGTGTCGTCGGCGCCGGCGGCATCGGCGTCGATGTCGGCCGCCTGTGTGCCGCGTTCGGCATGCGTGTCGTTGGCACGCGGCGCCAGCCGCATCCGGGCGAGGCCCTGCCGGCGGGCTTCGCCGAGATCGGGGACCCTGGTGACCTCGACCGCTTCCTGACGCAGAGCGATTTCGTGGTGATCTGCTGCCAGTGGACGCCTGAGACGACGCGCCTCTTCAACCGTGACCGCTTCGCCGCCATGAAGCCCGACAGCGTGCTCGTCAACGTCGCGCGCGGAGAGATCGTTGACGAGGACGCCCTCGCCGAGGCCCTTGAGCGCGGGCACCTGCGCGGTGCCGCCCTCGATGTCTACGTCGGCGAATTCGAGCGCACGCCGCCGCCGCGCCTGTGGTCCAACCCGCGCGTACTGATCACCCCGCACACCTCCGCGGTCACCGATGTGGACCGCCACCGCGCCATTGAGGTTTTTTGCGAGAACCTGCGCGCCTACCTTGCCGGCCGTCCCCTGCACAACGTCATCGATTGGGAACGGGGGTACTGAGGCGCGAGGCGCCATCATCGAGAAGCGTCAGGCTGGGCAAGCCGAAGCGCGTCGTCCCCTAACCCGACTTTCTCGAGAAAGTTGGGTCAACGATCTCCTTGCCGATCCAAAGCCCGCAGCACCGAGCGTGCGATATTGCCACGCATCGGCGTCCTTCCGAAGTTTGTGAGCGAATGACGGTCGTGCTCAATCCCCCGAGCACGAACAAGGGCACCGGGAATATAGAAGGAAAACACCCACGCAGCGAGGCGAACGCTCTGGAACGTCGGAGAGGCGGGATCGTAGAACGGGGAAGCGAGAGCTGCGACCCAGCTCGGGCCCGCAACGCCTGCGGCGAGCACAACACATTCGAATACGGCCGAACCTCCAAACCGCCCTGAAGGCTGGCGGCGGGCAACCCTCGCCGTCGACCTGGCTGAGCCATCACTGAGCCTGTCTCTATCGGGCGTTCGAGGTCGCCCGGTGGGTGGACTACGCCATACCACCACGCCCCGGCCACCACGCCCTGGCCACCACGCCCCCCGACATCGGCGCTGGCACGCCGGTCGTGCCGGGGAAGGTGATTGGCAACCTCTTGAGGGAGCGCACTGCCAAGTAGGCC
>JAFMSC010000319.1 GCA_017353825.1 Hyphomicrobiaceae bacterium
CCCAGGCGCTGGAGGAAGCCGGCGTCGTGGCGCTCGACCTGTCCGGAGGCTCAAACGAGAGCCCGCAGCTGTCGCGCTACTGCATCCAGCCGCCCTCCTTGCCGCGCCGCTGCCTGGAGCCGTTCGCGCGGCCTCTCAAGGATGCCGTCGGGATTCCCGTCATCATCGCGGGACGCATCGTCTCCCCCGAGGACGCCGAGGGCGTGCTAGAGGCGGGCAGCGCGGATTTCATCTCGCTCGGCCGCGCACTCATAGCCGATCCGCATTGGACGTTGAAGGCGCTGGGAGAGGTGAGCGCGCCGATCCGCCCCTGCATCTCGTGCAACGTCTGCTTCGAGCGGCTGACGCTGGAACGGGACGTGGCCTGCGTCCAGAACCCCATGGTGGGCACCGAGTTCGAGGAGCTCCTCCGTCTCGAACCCCAGCTCGCCGGCCAGTCACCGGCACGTGGGCAGCGTCGGCGCGTGCTCGTCATCGGCGCCGGTGTGGCGGGCCTCGAGGCGGCCCGGATGGCCGGCGGCCTCGGCCATATCGTGGAGGTCTGGGAGAAGGAGAGCCAGGCGGGCGGGCAGGTGCCGCTCGCTGTAGCCGCGCCGGACAAGGAGGATGTGGCCGGGGTCTTCACCTACCGCGCCCAGGCCCTCTCCCAATTGGACGTGCGCGCGCGTATGGGCGTTGTGCCCAATGCCGGCGCGATCCGCGCCTTCGCTCCCGACCTCGTCATCGTTGCCACCGGCGCACGCCCGCGCCGGCTGGCGCTCGATCTGCCCATCCCTGTCGTCCAGGCCTGGGACGTGGTGCGCGATGCCACACTGCTGCCGGCCGGCGCGGCCGTTACCATCGTGGGCGGCGGCATGGTCGGCATCGAGGCGGCGGACCTGCTCGCCGCCCACGGCTGCCGCGTGACCGTGATCGAGACGCGGGACACGCTGGCCCCCGAGATGGCGCGCAACAATCGACTCGAGATCCTCGAGCGGCTTAAGCGCCAGGGCGTCGTGCTGCATACCAGCACCACAATCCGCGGCACCGCAGGCGGCCGCCTGCGGCTCGCCTCGTCCGCCGGCGAGAGTGAATTCGCGCCAGGCGACGCCGTGGTGCTCGCTATTGGACCAGAGCCTGAGCGCTCGGTCCTCGCGGAGGTCGAAGCTTCCGGCGCGCCGTTCGTGCTGGTGGGGGACTGCAACCGCCCCGGCGATTTCATGACGGCCATCCGCGACGCATCCATGGTGGGGCAGGCCTTACTTCTCAACGGTACGGGACGGCAGTTGAACGCCTGAACGCTGCCCAGCAACGAACCACGAATTCTGGAGGAGACAACGATGAAATCGGGGGCGCAACTCCTACTCGCCGCAACGCTCGGCATGGCGCTGCTCGCTCCGCCGGCCCTGGCGCAAACAGCCCAAACCCCGGTGAAGATCGGCGTGATACTGCCTTTGACCGGCAACACGGCATGGGGCGGACGCCCCGCAAAGGTCGCGGCCGAGATGGCGGCAGAGGAAGCGAATGCCCAGGGCCTCGCCGGCAAGTTCAAGCTCGACCTCGTCTTCGCCGACGGCGCCTGCGATCCGCGCACCACCTACGCCTCTGCCGAGAAGCTCCTGAACCAGGACAAGGTGCAATTCCTCATCGGCGAATGGTGCTCCAGCGCCTCGGTGGCGATGGCGCAGGTCGCCGCGGATGCCAAGGTGCCGACGCTCATCCAGATCTCAACGGCCGACTTTATCGCCAAGAATGCCGGTCCCTACATCTTCCAGTCCATCATGCAGAACCGCGAGATCCAGGATCGGGAGGCCAAGCTGCTGCTGGAGAAGTTCAAGTTCACGACCGCTGCCATTCTGGTCGAGAACAACGACTTCGGCCTGAGCTTCCGCCAGAACATCAGCCGCGTGTTCAAGGAGAAGGGCATCAAGGTCGTGCTCGACATCCCCCAGGACCGTCAAGACACCAACTGGTATTCCATCATCACCCAGATCCAGGGCGCCAAGCCCGACATCGTGGTGGCGTCCATTGCGGCGGGCCAGGCGGCGAACTTCGTCAAGCAGTATTCCGAGAGCAACCTCACCATCCCGCTCTTCTTCGACTATCCGCCCCCGCCCTACATCTTCGAGAAGCAGGTGGGCCAGCAGGCGGGCAAGCTCGGGCTCGTGCGCGGGGCCTTCTTCCTGAAGGACCCCGACATGCCGCCGCGGGAGCAGGCCTTCATCGGCAAGTTCGAGCCGCGCGTCGAGCAGGCGCTGGGCGAGAAGCATCCCACCGTCCATTGGGACATCGTCACCTACGACGCGGTGATGATGGCGGCCGACGCACTGACGCGCAGCGGCAGCGTGAAGCCCGACGATCTCGCGGCGGCGCTCACGAAGACCGATCACCAGGGTGTGCTCGCCCGCTACCGGTTCGACGCCGACCGCGGCGTGAACCCCGAGGGCTTCGATTTCCTGTTCATTCGCAATACGCTTGGAGGCGGCCTCGAGGTCGTCAAGTAGCGGAGCCCACCCCGTGCTCGTTCAGATCATCGTCAACGGGCTGATCCTCGCCGGGAACTACGCGCTCATTGCCGTGGGCCTCACGCTGATCTTCGGCGTCATGCGCATGGTGAACTTTGCGGAGGGCCAGTCGGTGATGATGGGCGCCTTCGTCGCCTTCACCGCGACGCCGTTCATCGGCTATTTGCCGGCGATTGCTCTCGCCATGCTCACTAATGCGGTACTCGGCGTCATCCTGGAGCGCACCGCCTTCCGGCCGTTCCGGGGCGTGGAGCTGAACGGTCTCATCGCCTCGATGGGGATGTCCATTATCCTCATCAATCTCGCCGAGCTCGTCTGGGGCACGGTGCCCCAGAGCTTCGACACGCCGCTCAACGCGGTCTCCTTCACCTTCGGGACGGTGGGGGTCAGCGCCCAGCGTCTGCTGGTGATTGCCGCCAGCGTGCTGCTGCTCACCTGTCTGTGGTGGCTGGTGCAGCATTCCTCGCTTGGACGCCAGTTCCGCGCCGTCTCCGAGGACCCCGAGGTGGCGGCGGCCATGGGCATCAACACCAATGCCGTGGCCCGCATGAGCGTGGTGCTCGGTTCCTCGCTTGCCGCTGCGGCAGGCGCACTCACCGGGCCGGTGAACCTGCTGTCGCCCGACATGGGCCAGACAGAGATGCTCAATGCCTTCGCCGCCATCATTCTGGGCGGGTTCGGCAATGTGAACGGCACCATCTTCGGCGCGCTGCTGATCGGCATGGTCCAGAGCGTCGCCGCCGTCTACCTGTCCAATGCCTATTCCAACTCTATCGCGTTCGGGCTCCTGGTCGTGACGCTGATCTTCTTCCCGCGCGGACTCGTTCCGGAACGGCTGGAAGAAAATGTCTGACGCCGCCGCCTGGATCGTGCGCGTCGTCTTCGTTGCCTTCCTGGCGGCGACCCCCTTCATGGTGGACGCCTATTGGCTCAACATGGCGATCCTGGCGCTCATCTACGCCCTGGTCGTCTATTCCATCACCGTGCTCACGGGCTTCGCCGGGCTGCTCTCGTTCGGCCAGGCCGGGTTCGTGGGTCTCGGGGCGTATGTCTATGGCGTCATGACCGTGAAGGGCGTCCCGCCCGCAGCCGCGGCCGCATGGGGTGTCGTGCTGCCCACCGCCGTCGGCTTCCTCCTCGGGCTCCCCGCCGCGCGTCTCAGGGGGCACTACATGGCCATCGGCACCCTCGGCTTCGGCGTGCTCGTGGCGCAGCTCCTCAACAATATGGTGGACGTGACGCGAGGCCCCATGGGGCTGCTCGGCATCAAGTCCTTCGGTCTCGACCGGGTCTCCTGGTTCTATTGCGTGCTCGCCATTGCCATGGCCGTGCTGGCGGCGCTGGAGCATGTCGATCGCCGCACCTTCCTCGGCGTGGTTCTCAAGTCGGTGAAGTACGACGAGATCTCGGCGGCTGCCTGCGGGATCGGCGTGTTCGGCGTGAAGCTCCTCGCCTTCTCCGCAGCGGCCTTCCTGGCAGGATCGTGCGGCGTGCTGCTCGCGGCCTATATGAGATTCCTCACTCCGGACCTGTTCCTCAGCGCGGAATCGTTTCGCTACCTGATGATGGCGGTGGTGGGCGGCGTCGGCAGCGCCACCGGGGCGCTCATCTCCGCCCTCATCCTTACCGGCATTCCCGAGGCCCTGCGTGCCTTCGGAGAGACCAACGTGCGCCTCCTGGTCTACGGTCTGATGGTGCTCTTCGTCTTGTGGTTCCTACCCGGCGGCATCGGCGGCTTGCTCGAGCGGCTTATTGGGCCACGGCGCAAGCGGCGGCGCTCCGCCACCGCACAGGCGGCGCCAAAGGGCGATGCTGTCGCAGGCCGGGCGTCATGACCCATCCCGTCCTTCAGCTCACGGGCGTCTCGAAGCGCTTCGGCGGCGTGCAGGCGCTGCAGGACATCGACCTCGTCGGGCGCGCCGGCGAGGTGCACGGCCTCATCGGGCCCAATGGGGCGGGCAAGTCGACGCTTATCGCTTGCATCACCGGCGTAAACCGTATCGACGCAGGCGAGATCCGCCTGCGCGGCAACCGCATCGAGTCGCTGCCGGCGCATCGCCGGGCCCGCCTCGGCATCGCCCGTACCTTTCAGAAGATCCGGCTCGCCCAGCAGCTGACCGTGTTCGAGAACGTTGCCGCCGGCCTTGCCGCTCGCCGGTTTGCCAGAGCGTCGGGCTGGTGGAGCATGCTGGCGCCGTTGTCCTCGGCGCGCATTGCAGAGCCGGTGGAGCAGGCTCTTCTCGCCAGCGGGATTGCCGATCTTGCGGACGAGACGGTGGCCTCGCTGCCCTATGGCAAACGCCATTTCGTCGAGCTGGCGCGCAACCTCGTGGCCGAGCCCGACGTCATCCTGCTGGACGAGCCCGCCTCCGGCCTCACCGACGACGAGCGCGAGCGGCTGAGCGTGCTGGTGCGCCAGCTGGCGAGGCGCGGCACGCTGGTCATCTTGGTCGAGCATGACCTCGACCTGGTGGGGCGGAGCTGCGACACCGTTACGGTCATCGAGCACGGCCGCCTGATCTTCAACGGGGCCCCAGCCGAGGCCCAGGAGAACGAGGCGGTCATCCGCGCGTACCTGGGCTCGGCCAAGCTGGCGAGGAACGCCTGAGCATGGTCCGGCGGCTCGAAGCGCGCGATCTGGTCGTACTTTACGGGGAGGTACCCGGCGTGAGGGGCATCTCCCTTTACGTCGAGCAGGGGGAGATCGTGGCCCTCCTTGGCGCAAACGGCGCGGGAAAGAGCACCACGCTGAAGGCCATCATGGGCATGGTACGCGCCAAGTCGGGTGCCATACTTCTCGACGGCCGCGATGTCACCGG
>JAFMSC010000625.1 GCA_017353825.1 Hyphomicrobiaceae bacterium
GGGGCGGTGGCGAGGGTGGCACAGGCGTTGGAGCGTGAGACGCTGGGCTACACCGTTGCCCTCGGGCTGCCGGCGCTGCGCTCGCGCATCGCACGCCATTACGCGGAGCGCCATGGCGTGGCCGTGGACCCGGAGCGCGTGGTCGTGACGACCGGCTCGTCGGCGGGCTTTGTGCTGGCCTTCCTCGCCCTGTTCGACGTGGGCGCCCGGGTGGGCCTGCCGTCCCCTGGCTATCCCTGCTATCGCCACATCCTGACGGCGCTCGGCCAGCAGCCGGTGCCGATCGTCACCGACCGCGCGGGGCGCTGGATGCCCACCGTGGCGCAGATCGAGGACGCCCGCCGCGCCCAGGGCATCGCCGGGCTGGTGGTCGCAAGCCCGGCCAACCCGACCGGCACCATGCTGGAGCCCGAGCGGCTGGCCGAGATCACCGCCGCGTGCCGGCGCGCCAACATCTGGCTCGTATCGGATGAAATCTATCATGGTCTGACCTACGGCATGGCCGAGGCGACGGCGCTGGCTCATGCCGGCGACGCCGTCGTTGTCAACAGCTTCTCGAAGTACTTCTCGATGACGGGGTGGCGTGTAGGCTGGCTCGTCGTGCCGCCAGCCCTGGTGCGGCCGATCGAGCGGCTTGCGCAGAACCTCTACATTTCGCCGCCCGCCGTAGCCCAGGTGGCGGCGCTGGGTGCCTTCGACGGGAGGGACGAGTTGGAGGCCAACCGGCGCGTCTACGCCGACAACCGCGAGCTGCTGCTGGCGGAGCTGCCGAAGATGGGGCTTGAGCGCATCGCGCCCGCCGATGGCGCTTTCTATCTTTATGTCGATGTCGGAGAACTTACCTCCGACAGTCCCGCATTCACGCGCCAGATGCTGGCTGAGATCGGCGTGGCAGCCACACCCGGCGTCGATTTCGATGCCGGGCGAGGCAACCGTTACGTGCGCTTGTGCTATGCGGGAACCACGGCGGACATGGCCGAAGCCGCACGTCGCCTCTCAAGATGGAGCGGCCTCAAGACGCGCTGCTAGTGTGACCGGCTTGGCACCCCCTTTGGAGGCGCGGCTACTTGCAGGCGCGGGCGAAGGCGGTGCACTCGAAGGCTAGCGTCTTCCACTCGCACTTTTCGCTGATCTTGCTGATCTTGACGTTGTCGCCACCCCAGGCCTTGGCCTGGTTCTTCATGGCGGCGTTGGCCATGAATGATGCGAAGTTCTCCAACAGGCCCGTTCCCCACCCGCCGGCGCGGATGCAGTGCGTGGCGGCGACGACGCTGCCCGCGAAGGCGAGGCTTAGTCCGGCGACGAGGGCAATCGGAATGAGCTTCTTCATGCTTCCCTCCTCCGTTGAGGCCGTCATTCGACGAGATGCACACACGACACCATAAACGTGACGATGGCCGTCTGATGTTTACTGAATGACACAAACGCCGCGGTCTGGCACAGGGCCCTCGAGCCCCGCGCCAGACCGGACTCGGAGGATCAGTCTACCGAGGCGCGACGCTGCCACCAACCCCTGCGTGCAGGTTTTAGTGGATCGCTCGGCCCCGGGTCGGTCTGGACGGTCTCGCCGTGGGCAGATTCCGCGGTCGGAGGTTCGACGGTGGCCGGACTGGGATCAACGCCGGACATCCGCTCCATAACGGGCGGTGGGTTCGCTTCG
>JAFMSC010000320.1 GCA_017353825.1 Hyphomicrobiaceae bacterium
GGGGCAGCGCGGAGATGTCAGACGCGACCTGCCGGCCGATCCTGTCCGGTGCGGTGCCCGTCACCACGTCGTGGAGGGTCACGTTGTCCAGGAACCAGGCAATCTGCTCGCCCAACGCGTCCCAGAGCCCGTGCGTGATGCAGCGGTCGCCGGGCACGCAGGGCGCGGCATCCTCGCCGCCGCAGCGCGTCATGCGCACGCCCTCGTCCACGGCGCGCATGATCTGCGCCACGCTGATCGCCTCGGCCGAGCGGCCGAGGCGATAGCCCCCGGCCCGCCCGCGCTCACTCATCACCAACCCGGCCCGCCGCAGCTTGACGAAGAGCTGCTCAAGATAGGCGAGCGAAATGCGCTGGCGCTCGGCAATGGCCGACAGCGGCACTGAGGCGCCGGCGGCGAACTTCGCCAGATCGGCCATGGCGGTTACGGCGTACCGGCCTTTGGTGTTCAGTTCCACGACACCTGTCCTCGATACCCAGCAGTCCAGCCGAGCCTCTTGCACCTGCCACCCCTCGCCGTGCTATGAGACGCGCGCATAGCGCGTTGGGGCGGGTCGCTGGCGCGACTCTCTTTCGAACCGCTCTAACTCTAGCGGATATATGGAAATCCGAGCCAGCAAGTCAACTATTTTGCTGGGGCGGGTCAAAGCCCCTGGGTACGCGGGGTCAGGCCCCCCTGACCGAAGCCGTTGCCGATCCCGGCCATCGGCCGGGGGCGAGGGTCTGACCCTGATTGACCGCCCATGACCGGAGCCTGAAGACACTTCATGCCTGAGCTGATCATCAACGGGCCCGCGGGGCGCATCGAGGCCCGCTATCACCACGAGGCGACCTCAGGCAGCCCCATCGCCCTGGTGCTGCACCCGCATCCGCAGTTCGGTGGCACCATGAACAACCAGGTGGTCTACGCGCTCTATTACATGTTCGCCGAACGCGGATTCTCGGTGCTTCGCTTCAACTTTCGCGGCGTCGGGCGTAGCCAGGGCTATTTCGACAACGGCCCCGGAGAGCTCGCCGATGCAGCCTCGGCGCTCGACTGGCTGCAACTGCAGAACCCCGATTCGCGCTTCTGCTGGATCGCCGGCGTGTCGTTCGGCACCTATATCGCCATGCAGCTCCTGATGCGCCGCCCGGAGATCGACGGCTTCCTCTGCGTGGCCCCGCCCGCCAACCTCTATGACTTCACCTTCCTGGCCCCTTGCCCAGCCTCAGGCCTCATGGTGAACGGCGACAAGGATCGCGTGGTGCCGTCGGCCTCCATCGCCGAGCTGGCCGCCAAGACCAAGGTGCAGAAGGGCGTCAAGATCGAGCACGCCGTGGTGCCCGACGCCAACCACTTCTTCCAGGATAAGATCGAGGACCTCACCAAGGTGGTCGGCGCCTATGTTGACCGCCGCATGGTGGAGCTGGAGAAGGAACGCCGGGAGTAGCGCCACAGGTGCCGGGCCCCGGTCACGCCTCGGGTGCTGAAGCCCTCAACGTGGCGCGTAGCTCGTGCTTGGCCTCAACGTCGCTTGACCCAAGCCTCAGGAGGAGGAGCTGGATGCCAGAGATCGTACGCCGCCTCAACCCGCCGACCATGGAATCTCCGCCGGGCTACACCCATGTTGTCGAGGTCAGGGGTCCCGCCCGCATCGTCTACTTCGCCGGCCAGCTCGGGGTGGACAAGACCGGCAAGCTCGCTGGAGCGTCCGGGGACTTCAAGGCGCAAACGGTGCAGGCTTTCGAGAACTTGAAGGCCGCGCTCGAGGCTGTCGGCGCTGGCTTCGAGCACCTCGTCAAGATCAACACCTACCTCGTCGATATCGAGCGCAACATCGCCGTCTTCCGCGATGTGCGCGACCGCTATTTGGCCAAGGCGACGCTGCCCGCCAGCACCGCGGTGGGCGTGCCTGCGCTCGCCAGGCCCGGTGCGCTGTTCGAGATCGAGGCCGTCGCCGTGCTTGCCACAGCGTGAGGGCGGCCAAGGTTTTGCGCGGAAGCGATTCCCGACGCGGCCGATGCTGGCATACTTCGTTTTTAGCATACTCTGTCGGGTGCTAGCCCCGACCTTCGCCGGGGCTATAGAACAGCGGCGCCGGGGAGAGAGAGGCCTCGGCGCCGCAGCCCTTAAGTCCGGCAAGAGGGTGTGGGGGGAGTCTTGCCGAACTCTTCTTGCTGCACGTTCCCCGTTTGCGATGCCGTCACGTGCAACGTCCCCAAAGCCGCTTCTTCGCTGGCCCGCAGGGCGCCACTGCGGGCTTTGAGGCGCGCCTCCTCGACCGTCATCGGCGGATGATGGCCGATGGCGATCCGCTTGAACTTGCCACGCCGCCCGCCGACCCACTTCTGGACGAGCCACGTGCCGTGACCGTTGGCCGAGACACGCAGGCCGAACCCGCGCAACTCCGTATCCCACAGGAACGCCGACTTGCCAGTGCGCCGCGATGCGATGCGTAGCGTGTCGATCACACGCTCCGTGATTTTCGCCTTAGCCATATCCGGCGGTGCCCCGCGTGTCGGTGCGACCTCGCCTCACCAGCCGGCTGGAGACGAAATGAGCGCCGCCAGAACGCAGACTGCCAGAACGATGCAGCCATGGCCCCACAACGCTCTCTGGAACTGCAGGTCGCCGTCGCGCATCGTGATGCCCCACAAAACGGAACCCTACGCCACACTGCCGCTATTAGACATGTGACCTATCGGATAACTAACATGATTCGCCGCACCGGGCCACCTCTCGCGGGGCCAGGCCAAGTTGGGCTGGGGGACGCCGCTAGGCGTTGAGAGGGGGCTCCTCGAGCTCAGGGGAATAGCCTAGGAGGGCAGGCGCTAAGCCTCCCGGGTCCGCGCACCGGGCTTGCGGCGGGGCCCGCAGGAGTGGCCTGGCGCGGCTTGGCCTCCTTTGGGTTCAGGCTACTCCGGGGCCACGATCGGCTTAGTTGCCAGGGCCGTTCGACTTCAAATTGGACGTCAATTCGCTCCAGTCCCTCAATCGCTCTCCCGCGAGCTCAATCGCTCGTTCTAGAGGGCCGACCCCTTGCCCCAATACCGATCGCGGCCGTCCAGCTGCCAGGCCCCTCCTCGACCACCCCCCTCGACTAAGAGGGGCGTGGCGCGGGACGCCCAGCGAGCGCTGCAGGGCCGGACGCGCGCGACGACTGGATCATGATCAGCTCAGAGAGATTCTCAGCCGTGATGTAGCCGACGAGGCGTCCGCCCGGATCGACGACGCCCACCAGCCGCGCCGGCGAGCGCTGTAGGCGCTGGAAGACGTTGTCGAGGCAGGCGTTCTCCGGCACCGTGGGAATGTCGCGTTCCATGATCTCCAACACCGGAGTGCTGCCGCCGGTCTTCTGCAGGGCTCCGATCAGGGCATCGCGCGTGAGCACGCCACGCATGACGCCGGCGCCGTCCACCACCGGGAACTCCTGCTGGGTCGTCCGCAGCAGCAGGGCGGCGGCATCGTCGGCGATCGAGGACGGCCCCAGCGCCTGATAGGACGTGATCATCGCATGCGAGGCCAGATAGCCGCGTGTGTATTCCCGCGCCTGCACGTAGCCGGCCTCGCCGCTCGCGGCGAGGAAGATGAACACCGCGATCAGGAACAGCAGCGGGTTGCCCAGCAGGCCCAGCAGGGCGAAGACGAACGCCAGGCCCTGGCCGATGGTGGCCGCGACCCGCGTCGCCCGCGTATAGCCGAGGCGGATGGTGAGCAGCGCTCGCAGCACGCGCCCTCCGTCCATCGGAAATGCGGGGATCAGGTTGAAGACGCACAGCGCCACGTTGGCGGCGGCGATGCGGCCGACCAGAGAGGAGCTTGCCTCCTCGAGCTGACCCATCTGCCGCAGGTCGAAGCTCCCGCCGAGCACCGCGGCCAGCGCCACAGCGATCAGCAGATTCACGGCAGGGCCGGCAAGCGCAACCACGATCTCCTGACCCGGCTTCTCCGGCATGCGCTCGAGAGAGGCGACGCCGCCGATCGGCAGCAGTGTGACATCGGACGTACGGATGCCGTAACGGCGCGCGGCGAATATGTGGCCGAACTCGTGCAGCACCACACACAGGAAGAGCAGTATAATGAAGACGACGCCATCGATGGCCGCTTCGAGCCCGCCGCGTGTCCAGTGGATCGCGGCGATCCAGGCAAGAAGCAGGAAGAACGTCAGGTGAATACGCACGGCGGTGCCGGCGACGCTGAAAAGCCTGATCGACCAGCCCATGGTGTGCCCTCCTCATCGCGGCGCGGGGCGGCGACGATCCTAACCCTGTTATGTAAGGTTTGGTCAAGACCAAGCCGAGACCAACATCGGCGATGGAACCTCCTCGCTCATCGATGTTGGTCTGTGCCCGGCGGTCGCTGGGCTTGGCCCAACCTCCTAGAGGTGCCGTGCCGTCTGCGGCCACAGCTCCTTTAGCTCCGCGGGGAGCTGGGCGACTACAGCGCCGATTTCGCCGGACCGCAGTGATGCGTGGCGAGTGCCAGCACGTCGCGCACGGCCGGCTCCGGCGCAATGGTATGGGGACGCAGCTTGGCCTTCACGCCCTCCACAGACTCCTCCTTAGAGCGCGCCGTCTCGGGCGTCCGGCCAGGCCGCCAGCCCTCGAAATAGACGCCGCGCCCGACAACGCACCCGACAACGCACCCGACAAGGGGCAGCTGCGCCGCGAGATCGACGGCCTCGGTGGTGAGCCGGTCGCGCAACTGGTGCAGTCCGGTGCGCAACACGCTCAAAGCGCCGCTCTCGTTGGCGAGCTCGCCGTTGTCGCGCAGCTCCTTGAGCCATTCCTGCGTTTGCTGAACGGCATGGGCGAGGGTCGCCGCAAGCGTCATGACCGCGGGTCCTTCAAGCAGGCTCTACGTCAGATAACCCCACAGGCGCTTTCCCGTTTCCACATTGACGGACATCAACCGGCACAGCCTGCGTCATTGCCTGAGACGACTTGACCCCGGTCAACGCCGCCACGACTTAACGATAAGGACATCTCGCTCAGGGCATCTTGCTCAGGGGAAGGGGTGTCGTGGGCTACCCTGCCTCGGTCCCTTGCAGATGTGGGGTCGCTTTGTAGATGTGGCGGTCTTTCCTGCTTGGGCGCCACGAGGCGCGGGGGACGGCCCCCCCCGCGCGGGCGGTCTCGAAGGGCATCGTGAAGGCCATGGAGCGAAGCTTTCCTCGTGACTGGATGTGGGCAGAGGCCTTCGCGCTGCTGGCGCGGGCGGAGCGGATGCATCGGGAGGTGTTCCGCCCGATCCCATCAGCGTCGAACGCCCCCGCCTGGGAGCCCCCGGTCGACATCCTGGAGACCGCAGAGGAGCTTTTG
>JAFMSC010000053.1 GCA_017353825.1 Hyphomicrobiaceae bacterium
CGCCAGCACGTCAAGGCCGTCAGGCTCCACCGGCTCGACGACCGCGCCCTCGCTGTCCAACAGGTCCGCGACGAACTCGCGCAACGCGCCCATGCTCTTCTCACGCCGCCTCGAAGTCTGCGCCGAACAGCTTCTCGTCCAGCGCTTTGGCGCCCTGATGGTGCCGGTTCGCATCATCGAGGCGCCGGCCGAGCGCCTCGAACGCCTGGGCGCGGGCGGCCTCCGTCGTCTCCAGCCATGCCTCCATCACCAGGTCGGGGAACTCGCGCTCCTCCTCTAGCGCCCCGAGGATGGCTCCAACCTCGCCCACGACCAGCTCGAACATCGCGATCTTTTCCTCCAGTAGCGCCAGCACATGCTCCTCCAGCGTGCCGCGCGTGACCAAGTTGAACACGAACACCTCGCGATCCTGGCCGATGCGATCGATGCGGCCGATCCGCTGCTCGATCGCCATCGGGTTCCAGGGCACGTCGAAGTTGATGAGCGTGTTGCAGAACTGGATGTTGCGCCCCTCGCCGCCCGATTGAGTGCACAACAAAATAGGGGCACGGTCGCGGAACTCGGCGATGGCCGCATCCTTCTCCGGCCCCTTCAGGGTGCCGTCGAAGCGGGCAAACGTCAGCCCCTCCTCTGCAAGCCGCTCGCCGACGTGGGCGAGCGTCTCGCGCGATTGGACGAAGATCAGCTTCTTCTCGTGCGGGTTGCTCCGCACCAGCTTGATGAGCGCGGTCTCCTTGCCGCCAGTCCCGATCGTCGCCCAGCGCTCGGCCAGCCCGGCCCACGTCGGATCAGAGCCGGTGCGCTCGGCGAGCCGGGCCAGAGCGCTCGCCGCGGCGGAGGGGCAGGACCCAGCCGCGCTCATCAGGCTTGACAGCGTGAGTCGCTGGCGCCCCACCCCCCCCTCCGTAGCCAGGCGGCGCGCGGCCGCTACAAGGTCGGCGTAGGCCTCCGCCTCGCCGGGAGCCGGATCGACCTTGATGGAGGTGGCGTGCCGGCGCGGCAGCTTGACGGCGGCTACCGCGCGGGTGTTGCGGATCATGGCGCCGCGCATGAGGCTCCGCAGGCGCTCCGGGTTCGCCGGCTGGCGCGGTTTGCCCGGCGTCATGTAGGCCGCGCGGAACTCCTTCTGCGTCTTGAAGATGCCCGGCTTGAGAAGCGTCAGCAGGTTGTAGAGCTCGATGAGGTCGTTCTGCACGGGCGTCGCCGACAGCAACAGCAGGAAGCGCTTGTTGAGCGCATCGATGAGCTTCCAACTCTGGCTCGATCGGTCGCGCAGATGATGCGCCTCATCGACGATGACGAGGTCGAACTTGCGGGCAAGGAGACGCTCGGCGTGCTCTCGGCGCCGTGCGGTGGCAATCGAGGCGACGATGCGGCCCTGGTCCCAGAACGCCTCGGGGTCCTCGCGCAGGAAAGACTCGTAGGTGGTTGCGAACGCCAGCTCGAACTTGTTCGCCAGCTCCTCCTGCCACTGTCCGACGAGGGAGGCGGGCGTCAGCACCAGAGCACGCTCCGCCATGCCGCGCAGCGCATATTCCTTGAGCACCATGCAGGCCTCGATGGTCTTGCCGAGGCCCACCTCGTCGGCCAGCAGGACGCGGCCGCGGAACTGCTTGAGCACCTTGCGCACGGTCTCGACCTGGTACCACAAGGGCTCGAAGCCCCTGAGATGCGGCAGGCACAGGAGCTCGTCGAAGCCCTGCGCAAGGCCCAGATGGGCTAGGCGCTCGCGCAGGCCGAAGCAGCGACCATCCTGCTCCGGCCGGCCCAAAACGCCTTGCGAGAGCGATGCCAGGTCGATCTTAATCGTGAACGGTATGTCGACCTCGACGCTCGGCAGGGGCGGTGGGCGAGCTGCCTTCTCCACAGCTGGCGCGGCCTCCATCTGACGCTGAGACCGCGCTGGGGGAACAGCGTCGCCTGCCGCGGGTCTTGCTCTGGTCTTGCGAGGTGCGGGCCCCTTGGTGACCGGGCCCGAGTGCCTGACGTGGGCGCGGGCAGCCCCCCTCATGATGTCGTCGAGAGGCCTAAGAAGGTGTGGCAAGCATCGCAAGCCGCGCGGGAAGGCCGAGAGCATGGCCCGCCTGCTGGTGAGCCCCTGCTGCTGCAAGAGGGCTTTGGCGGCGGCACGCTTGCCAAGCTGGCTGAGCGCCAGTGCGTAGAGGACATGCGCAGCGGGCGCGCTCCCCTGCTTGAAGAACCGGCCGAGCAGGGTGATCGCCCGCTCGGGGTGCCCGATCAACACCGCCGCCATGGCGGCCATCAACTGAAGCTCCCAGTCCGTGGGGCAGGCCGCAATCGCTTCTTCGGCGAGCGCTAGGAGGGGCGGTCGTGCATTGGTTTGCGCGAACGCCTCGGCAAGCCGATCGACCCAAACCTCAGCCGCGTCCAGCTGCGCTTCGAACAGGTCTCCTTGCCGCAATGCCGAACGTGCCATCGACCTCGCTATCCCCTCAACCGACCGCGGCGATTGCGCCCGAGGTTCCGCGACCAGCCGCCACCGAGCAGCGTCTCAATTCAGTCGGACGATTTTCTCACGCATGGAATCGCAACCCCTCCCAGTATGCCCGCCAAGGCTCCACCTGCCATCGCCCCGCGGCCCTGCTCTGTGGATTTCCCGTGCGTTGCCCCTCGTGCGCGAGGGTTGCCGGTTCCGGACCCGTCGTGGAGCGCGCCACGCAAGAAGCGAGCGTGTGGGTGTCAACCGGCGCTCGTGACCACTCAACGTGGCGTCCCGGCATCGGCTGGGCATGGCCTTTTCAAGCATGTATCGGGTTGAGTTCCCGTCGCGACCCACTAGCTCAAGAGCTAGGGAAACGAGAGAAAGTCACGCCATGAGCAACCAGCACTATTTCATCTTCGAGACGACAAGCGGCTTCTGCGGCATCGCCTGGAGCGATGCCGGCATCACACGCTTTCAGCTTCCGGCCAAGAGTGCCGAGGTCGCTGAACGCATGATGCGACGTCGGGCGTCCGGCGCCGAATCGGGGGTGCCGAACCCGATGGTGGGCGAGGCGGTGGCCGCCGCGAGGCGCTATTTTGGGGGCAATGAGACGGACTTCGCGCAGCTCGATCTCGATCTCGACGGACAGGATGAGTTCTTCAAACGTGTCTACGCCGCGGTACGGCGTATCAAGTGGGGGCGGACAACCACATACGGCACCCTCGCCTCAGAACTCGGGGGCGGGCAGGAGACTGCGCAAGAGGTGGGACAAGCCATGGCCAACAATCCGATCCCGCTGATCATTCCTTGTCACCGGGTTCTGGCAGCCGGCGGGAAGATTGGTGGGTTCTCGGCTCCGGGAGGTGCGGCGACCAAGATACGAATGCTGAACCTGGAAGGCGTCCAGGTCCGGTCCCCGATCGGCGAGCAGGCATCGTTCAGGTTTTGAGCCGGACTGCGGTCTCACCAGAGCAAGCAATCACAGCCGACCACCGGAAAGGTTCAAACGAGGAGGACGTATATCATTGCAATCCCCGCGCAGATTATCGTTGACTCGGGCCTGCCGGAGGCCGGTGGAGGTGGCACCTCACGCGTTTGTGTATACGAGTTCGCCGATGTGGAATTCGCGCCCTTGCTGTTGAAGCGCCTCGATCGCCTGTGGAGAGGAGAAGCGCCTGCTTCGCGTCCCCGTAGGAAGACGATGTGTCGAGCGCCTTCCGTTCCGCCGAGCCGCAACGACCAATCGGACGGCGATCCCAACATCGGCGGGGTGCAGGAGCTGCCCAAGGGCAGCGACGCGCTGCCGGCGTGTCGCGGAGAACAGCAGTTCGCCATGCGCCCAATACGTTGGTGAGTTCCTTGTAAAGAGCGTGTCAAGAGCGTGTGAAGAGCGAGTCGGGCCCGCCTGCGTTTCTTCAAGTTGCATGAGGGTTCAGGCAGCTTTCATCTGACCCCGCGCATCCACTCCCGAGCGATGGCTGCGCATGCAAGCAAAAATCCGATGACGTTGAGCCAGATCGCGGCGGCGAACATCGGCGGCTGCACCAGCAGCAATAACGCGATCACGGCATAACCGATGCGGAACGGCCAGGAGATGTCGCGCTGGAGATAGCCGACCGCGGTCAGCGTGCCCATGAAGATGCCGATCAGAGACAGTGTCAATCGAACGATGATCGACAACCAGTCGCCCTGCATGATGAGCTCGGGCGAATAGGCATAGAGGAACGGCTGCAAGTAGGCACACCAGCTCAAGCGGGTGGACAGCCAGCTCGTCTTCCACTGGTCGGATTGGGCAATGGTCGCGGCTGCGAACGACGCTAGCGCGACCGGCGGGGTCACCATGCCGAGGATGCCGTGATGCAGGACGAACATGTGCGCCTGCATCGGCAGGATGCCGCCTTGGATCAGAGCGGGCGCGGCGAGCGTCGCAAGGATGATGTAGACGCCGGTGGTCGGCAAGGGAAGGCCGAGGATAAAGGCGGCGACCGCAGTGATGATAAGCAGCAGCGCCAGCGAGCCGCCGCTAATCGTCAATAGCTGTTGGGTGAGCGAGAAGGCGACGCCCGTCAGGCTCATCGCGCCGATCAGAATACCCGAAATCGCCGTGATAGCGATGATGTCAACCAGCGCACCACCGGCGCCCACGACGGCCGACAGAACCTCCGAGGGCCGCGCACGCTTGCCTTTGTTCGGTACGATCAGCACCAGCACGATCAACGCGCCGATCCCCCACAACGCCGCCTTCTCCGCTTCCATATGCCAGCCGAGCAGGCACCAGATCAGCACAGCGAACGGCACCAGGAACTGCCAACCGTCGCGCAGCACTTGGCCCGTGCGCGGCAGGCTCGCGCGCGGCTGGCCGCGGATGCCGAGCTTCGCCGCCTCGAGGTCCACCTGCATGAACAGCGCGATATAGAACAAGAGAGCCGGAATGATCGCGGCGATGGCGACGTCGGCGTAGGGCACTTGCAGGTATTCGGCCATCAGAAACGCCGCGGCGCCCATTACCGGCGGCGCGACCTGGCCGCCGGTCGAGCCGACCGCTTCGACCGCGGCAGCCATTTCCTTCGGAAAGCCCGCGCGCTTCATCAGCGGAATCGTGATGGTGCCGACGCTCGCGACGTTGGCGACGGCGCTGCCCGACATCATGCCGAAAAAGGCCGAACCGGCGACCGCGATCTTGGCTGCGCCGCCGCGGAAATGGCCCATCAGCGACGCGGCGATGTCGGCGAAAAAATCGGCGCCGCCGCAGCGCGACAGTACATGCCCCATCACGACGAAGGGCGTCACGACCTGCACCGCAATGGAGAGTGGGCCGCCGAGCAGCGCGTTGGTGTCGATCGCAAGGTAGACCATCAGCCGGCTCAGTGCGACCGGACGGGCGGCGAAGTCTTCCGGCAACAGGTAGCCAAACAGGGCGTGCGCGCACAGCAGGAGCACGATGATGATCAGCGCCCAGCCAGTGACACGGCGGCTCGCCTCGAACACCAGCAGCACGACGGCGGTCGAGAGCGCCACGCCCCACCACGGGCGCATCACAAGTTCAATGATCAGTGCCTGGTAGCGGATGGCGATATATGTGCAGGACGCCAAGGCGGCGGCCGCGAGCACCAGGTCGAACGGCCCCGCGACGGCGGTCTTCTTCTCAATCACCTTGGCAGCGACTGCTTCTTCGCCGGTGTCGCCGAATAACGGAAAGGTCAAAAACGTCAGCGCCAGCGACGCGCCGAGCACCGCGATCAGGATCTGTTCGGCGAACAGCCCGATCTGCAGCCGGGCGGGAACGTCGAGGATCCAGAGCGCGACAATGACGACGATTGCCGCTCGCAAACCGGTGGTGATCGCATTTAGGAATCTCGGTGGAAGCATCCTGCTGGCCTAGTGGAGGTTCGTCTTCTTGTCGCCGCTGAAGCCTTCGATCACACACGGAAAGTCGGTATTCGGATTGCTAAACCAATCGTCTTCGGTCGGCGCGCATGGAGCTTCCGCGGCGATCGCCAGCCGGTCATCCCTGAGCGGTCGCGGCTTACGCCATGCGATGGCCACCTCATTCCGCAGGTTTACTTGGTTTCCTTGATGCCCTTCTCGCCGTAATAGGCCTTGGCCCCGTCATGGTAGGGCACGTCGATGTCGTTATACATCCGCGCCACATCCATCCCTCTGAACAGCGGATGCGCTTCACCCAGCGCTTTCTTGTTGCTCGCCAGGACATCCGTAATCGTCTTGACGACTTGCGGCTTCACCTTGCTGTTGGCGAACACCGCGTAGTCATATTGCATGATGTCGATCGGTTCCTTGACGCCGGCATAGGTCGGCGAAGGCTCGGCCTTCGCGATATAGGCCGTGCGAAACTCCTTCTTCAGCCCGGCCAGGGCCTCCGGCGTGTTGGGCAGCGTGACGAAGCGGATGCCAACGGCGGCGTCGGCTTCCGACACCTTGCCGCCGCCGAGCGCGAAAGTCGTGATGTCGGCGCGCCCGCCGATAAGATCGTCCACACCGCGCACGAGATTCGGCACCAGCACCGGCTTGAGATCCTTGATCGACAGCCCGTCTGTCGCCAGCATCGCATCGACCGTCTTCTTGATGATCTCCTGGCTGGTGAAACCGTAGGCGACGGTGTGTCCCTTCATGTCCTTGATGCTCTTGATTGGCGAGTCGTTGCGGACGAACAGACCGACCTTGATCGGGAATACGACCGCGATGGCGCGCAGGCTGTTGTTCGGCCGCCCGTCGAAGGTTCCGACGCCGTGGTAGGCATCATAGAGCTCAAGTGTGTTGGCGAGGCCGAGGTCGATCTCGCCCGATTCGACCAGCGGAATGCCGGCGCCGGTGCCGCTTGAGGGCTGCACGCGGGCCTGGATGCCACCGGCTTCGCTAAGCACCTTGGCAACCGCGGCGCCGACCGCATAGGTCAGCGTGCCCTGGGGGCTGGTGCTGATCCCGACCGGTTGCGCGTGTGCGGGGGCGGCGAAAATTACCGCCGCGCTCGCGGCGGCAATGACGGTGAGACGCATATGATCCTCCCGGCTTTTTTGTGCCGGAAGGTTACGCGACGCACCCGGTGGTGGCAACACGGCGCCCTTTCGTCGTGGCCCGATCGCCCGCCAACATTCCGCTCCCCGAAGGAAAGGATCAGGTGCGCCATTGGCCGCACCCCGCCGCGGCGGCGAGACGAGTGAGCTGTCCGCCCGGGCGCTCAGGTTTGCCTCGCCTCGATGAGCCGGCGCAACACCGGCTTACCGGATCGGCGGCTCACAGGCCATCATCCGGCCGATCGTGAACAACCCACGACAGGCCGGCAACCGTGCACTGTCGAACGCTTGCCACGGAGCCTACATCGGGCGCGACAGATCTGGCGATATGGGAGTCAGCTCACCCGGTGGCGTCGGGCGCGTACGCTTGCCGATGCCGGCCGACGAGCCGACGAATTCGCAGTGGCCGCGGTCGATGCCGATCGCTTGAGCGCCCGCTGCATGGCCCTGAACTTGTCGGCGCCGTCGTGGCGCCGGCGCAGTTTGCTCTCCAGCTTGCCGTGGAGCTGCCCGTCGCCTGCCTGCCGCTGGCGGGCGAGACCGATACGGCCCAGCGGCCTTCAGGCAGCCAGGGCTCAAGGGGTCCTGCACGGGTCCTGCTCCTCGGCCACCCTGATGGCGAGAGATGGTGTGCTTGGCAGCGCCGAGATCCCACACCGTTGGGGGGCGGACTGGAGGGGCCCCCATTGGCGGGCCGGTTGCGTCTTCCTTCCGATGCCATTGCACGCGGTTGGGAACGACGAATCGGAACGGACGTGCGCGTCGCCGCGGACGCCTCGGCGAGGGGCGTAGGTTTGGGCAGCCAAGCCAAGCCCCAAACCTTCCCGCTATTCGGCGGCGATGCGCCCCGCGGCGCCGGCCTGCAGACGTTCGAGGATGTGCGATGTATCCATCACGTCCCCGAAAACGGCATAGAACGTGGCCAGCGTGGCGCTGTGCTCCTCGTCGCTGCGGGCGGCGTTGGCGTCGCTGACCATCACGGTACGGAAGTTGAGCATCATGGCGTCACGCGCCGAGGATTCGCAGCACACGTTGGTCACGGTGCCGGTGATGAGTACTGTGTCGTAGCCCTGCGCCCGGAGGCGCTGCGGCAGGTCGGACGACCCCTGCACGAAGCCGCTGAACCGGCGCTTCTGCACCACCTCATCCTCGGGCTTCACGTCGAGCGCGGGATAGAGGTCGTGCCCGCGGGAGCCCGGTGCGAGGTTCTTCAGTTGTCCCTCCCGCGTCGCCGGGGTCATCATGCCAAGGTAGCTCGACCACGTGTCCAGGCTCCGCGCGTCGATCGTGTGCTTGAGCCAGAACACCTTGCCTCCCGTGCGCCGCACGGCCGCGGCCAGCCGGTTCACGTTGGGCACGATCTCGACCGCCGCCGGCACATAAGCCACAGCCACCTCCTCGACCATGAAACCGTTCTGCAGGTCGACAACGATCAGCGCCGTCCGAGGCGGGTCAAGATTCTCGTGCGCGTGCAATCGGCCCCGGCGCTCCAGGACGCGATCGATGGCCCACTGCGGCATCTCGAACTTGTGCATCGGCTCTTCTCCTCCTCTCAAGCGGCGGCGTCGACCGGAGCGCGGTTGCGCTCCAGGCAGCCGATCAGAACATCGGTGACCATCACGTCGCCGAACGTTACGTAGAGGTTCACACGCCAGGCATTGTGTTCCTCCTCGCTGTTGGCGGCGTTGGCGTCGCTGACCATCACGGTATGGAAGGTCATCAGCATGGCATCCCGCGCAGAAGACTCGCAGCACACCTGCCCGTGATCAGCACGGTATCGTAGCCAGCGCGCAGCCGCACGGCGAGATCAGACGACTCGGGCAGAAAGGCGCTGAAGCTCGACGGGCAACTTGGGGATGTTCAAGGGGGTGCACTCGGACGCGCTCCTGCTCGATCGAGCCTCAGCACTATGGACCTGGCAGCAGTCCCGGCGGAGGGCTTCCTGCCTTGAAGCAACGGACGAGCCTCCCTGGGGCGACGGCGGTGGCGGCCGGTACGACGCTCCTGCACTCGTTATCGGCGTAGCGGCAGCGCGGCGCGAAGCTGCAGCCCGGCGGCAGCCGCCTCAGATCCGGCGGGCTGCCGGGGATGGCCTCGATGTCGGCGTCGCGCGTTTGGCCCAACACCGTCGAGGCCAGCATACCGATGGTGTAGGGATGGCTAGGGCGCAAGAGCACGTCGCGCACGCTGCCATATTCGACGATGCGGCCCGCGTACATCACAGCCACCTTGTCGGCGATCTGGGCCGCCACGCCCAGATCGTGCGTGACGAAGATCACGCCCATACCCAGCTCCTTCTGCAGCTTGCGGAGCAGAATGAGCACCTGGATCTGCACGGTGGCGTCGAGCGCGGTGGTAGGCTCGTCGGCCAGCAGCAGGCTCGGCCGGCACGACAGCGCCAGGGCGATCATAGCGCGCTGCCGCAGCCCGCCCGACAGCTCGTGCGGATAGGCCGTGAGCCGCCGCTCGGCCGAGGGCACCTTCACCACCTGCAGCAGCTCCAACGCCCGCGCCATGCCGACCTTTTGCGAGCAGCCCTCGTGGCGCACCACGGTCTCGGCGATCTGGTCACCTATGGTGTACACCGGATCGAGCGCGGTCATTGGCTCCTGGAAGATCATGGAGATGGTAGAGCCGCGCACCTCCGTGATCTCGCGCTCGCTCAGGGAGAGAATGTCGTAGTCGCCGACCCGCATGTGCCCGGAGATCGCGGCGCGGCCCTTAGGCAGCAGCCGTATCAGCGCGCGCATGGTGACCGATTTGCCCGAGCCCGACTCGCCGATGATGCACAGCACCTCGCCAGGCGCCATCTCGAGCGACACGCCGTTGACCGCCTGCACCGTCGCCTCGCGGTTCACAAACTTCACCGTGAGGTTCTTGACTTCCACGAGCGGACGTACGGGCGTGGAGGTGGAGGCGCCTGCGCCGGTGATCGGCAATTCCAAGCCCATCGCAGCTTCCCTTCGCGTCAGGTGTTGGTCATGCCCGCCAGCTTGCGATCGGGCGCACTCGGCGGCTCAACCTGGACGGCATGGGTGTGTCCGGAGGCGGCGTCGTGCATGTGGCAGGCGGCGAGGTGAGAGCTGCGGTCGGTCCAGGTGCCGAGTGCGGGCATCTTCGCCGCGCAGACGTCCTCGGCGAAGGCGCAGCGGGTGCGGAAGCGGCAGCCCGAAGGCGGGTCGATCGGGTTCGGAGGATCGCCGGTGAGCGGCGGCTCTTCGATGCGGTCGTCGGGGTCCATGCTGAGGCGCGAGTTGAACAGCGCCCGCGTGTAGGGATGCTTGGCGTTGCCGTAAATGGCATCCACCGGGCCGATCTCCACCACCTGGCCCAGGTACATGACCAGCACACGGTCGGACAGGTACTGCACCACGTTGAGGTCGTGCGAGATGAAGATGTAGGTGAGATTGAAGTGGCGCTTGAGATAGCGCAGCTGGTTCAGGATCTGCGCCTCGATGGACTTGTCGAGCGCCGAGACGGCCTCGTCGAGGATCAGCATGCGTGGGTTGAGCGCCAGGGCGCGAGCGATGTTCACCCGCTGCTTCTGGCCGCCCGAGAGCTCGTGCGGATAGCGCGATCCGAACAGGTCCGGGTGCAGCCCCACCTTGTCGAGCAGCTCGCGCGCGACCCGCTTGGCCGCCGCACGCGGCATGCCGTGCACCCTGGGGCCGTAAGCGATGGAGTCCTCGACCGGAAGGCGTGGGTTGAGGGAGGAGTAGCTGTCCTGGAATACCATCTGCATGTTGCGCCGCAATTCGCGCAGCGACAGGCCGCGCGTCTCGCCAATGCCCTCGCCGTCGAAAATCAGGTCGCCCTCGTCCCGGGGGATCAGGTGCATGAGGAGCCGCGCCAGCGTGGACTTGCCGCAGCCCGACTCCCCTACCACTCCCAGCGTCTCGCCCTTCAGCACCGTGAAGGAGACATCGTCCACGGCGCGCACCCGTCCGGTCCGGCGCTTGAGGAAGCCGCCGCCGACGGGGAAGTGCTTGCTGAGACCGGAGACCAAGAGCATCGGCTGCACCTTGCCTCCGCGGTCGCGCGGATCGCCAGGCGGTACCGCATTGAGCTTGGGGGCCTTGGCCGAGACCGCCTGTCGCCAAGCGCCTTTGCCGATCAACGTCATGCCGCTACACCCGTACGTCCATGGCCTGCCGCAGTCCGTCGCTCACAAGGTTGAATGACAGTGAGGTGATGAAAATCGCAACCCCTGGCAGCGCGCACACGTAGGGCTCAACGTAGATCGCCTGACGGAGCGTCGACAGCATCAGGCCCCAGTCCGGCGTGGGTGGTTCGACGCCGAGACCCAGGAACGACAGTCCGGCCGCCAGCAGGATCGACACGGAGATCAGGCTGGAGGCATAGATGAGCACTGGCGCCAGCACGTTGCCGAGGATGTGGTGGCGGATGATGGAGCCGGTCCCCGCGCCGCTCGCCCGCGCCGCCTCCACGAAGTCGAGGTTGCGTACCTGAGCGGTGGCGGTCTCGGCGATGCGGCAGAGCGGCGGAATGAACACCAGGGTGAGCGCGATCAGCCCGTTGCTCATGCCACCGCCCATGGTGCCGGAGACCGCCACCGCCAACAGCACCGAGGGGAAGGCATAGAATACGTCCATGGTACGCATGATGAGCATGTTCAGCCGGCCGCCGACGAAGCCGGCAACCACGCCCAGCGTGCCGCCGAGGACGGTTGCCAGCGCCACCGGCGTGAGGCCCATCAGCAGCGACATGCGGCCGCCCCAGATCAGCCGCGAGAGCATGTCGCGGCCCAGCTCGTCGGTGCCGAGCAGGAACTGGCGGAAGCCGATCGGCTTCAGCCGATAGGCCATGCTGGTCTTCAACGGATCGAACGGCGCCAGCAGTGGAGCGAAGATCGACCCCAGCGCAATCAGCACGATCATGCCGGTGAAGAACAGCGTCACGTAGTCGTAGCGCAGGCGATAGCCCACCGTCTGCCAGTAGCCGCGGACCTTGAGGGCGGCCGTGGCCTCGTCCGTACCCTGGAAGCCCGCGCCCACCATGATGTCCGCCATGCCGAGGCTCCCGCTCTTGGCTCAGGCACGCTTGATGCGCGGGTCGACCGCCGTCTGGACTAGGTCGACGGCGAGGTTCGTGGCGACGAAGCAAAGCGCCAGGATCAGGATGGCGCCCTGCAGCACCGGGATGTCGCGTGTGAGGATGGCCTTGCTCAGGAGGAAGCCTGTGCCGGGCCAGGTGAAGATCGTCTCGATCAGGATCGAGCCACCCACCAGGTAGCCGAACTGCAGGCCCATGACGGCGAGGATCTGCGGCAGCGCGTTGCGCACCGCGTGGCGCAGCACTGCCAGCTCGCCCAGCCCCTTGGCCCGCAGCGTCTGCACGAAGTCGTGCGCCAGCACCTCCGCCACCGCCGAGCGCGTGTTGCGCATGATGATGCCGAGCGGCACCATGGACATGGTGATGACGGGCAGAATGGCGTACTTGAGCTGGCTCCAGTTGCTGAGCCTGAAGTGGTCCGAGCCCTGCGAGCCCATGCCGGTCGCCGGCAGGAGGCCGAGGTTGACCGCGAAGATGATGATGAGGACGATGCCGAGCCAGTAGTTGGGAACGCTGACGCCAACGACCGACACGCCCGTGACGACGCGATCGATCGGACGCCCGACGAAGTAGGCGGCTGTGGTGCCGAGCGCGAACCCGAGCGAAAACGCCAGCATCACCGCACCGAGCGAGATGATCACCGTGTTGGAGAGCGCGCGCGAGACCTCGTCGAGCACCGGCCGGCTGGTCTGCAGCGAGACGCCCAGATCGCCGCCGATGGCCCGCATCAGCCACTTCACGTACTGCACCGGGATCGGTTGGTCGAAGCCGTAGAGCTTCTTGAGATACTCCAGGTCCGCCTGCGAGGCGTCGGGTGGCAGCAGCATCTGGATTGGATCGCCCGGCGCAAGGAACACCAGGCAGAAGCAAACCACCGTGACGCCGATGGCGATCGGCACCGCATAGAGGATGCGCCGTGCAGCATAGGCCCACATACCGGCTTCACCTCATCTCGGTGTCAGACCCCGAGGCGCTGATGGCATGGCCTCAACGCCGACATGTTGCGACAACCACAGCAGCATCGGGTGGTCGCGGCTACGGCATGATCTCGATCGGCGTCAGGTCCTGGAACCAGCTCTGCGCCTGCACGAAGCCTTTCACCTTGGGAGAAAGGGCGCGCGGGTTGAGGTCGTGTACTACGAACAGCATGACGGCCTCCCGGCTGGCGATCTCGTGCACCTTACTGAGGATGAGGTCGCGCTTCTCCTCGTCGAAGGTGCGCATCGCCTCAGCGACGAGCGTCTCGATCTCCTCGTTGAAGTACCAGCCCCAGTTGCCGCCGTTGGGCGCCCACTGCTGCTTGGTGACGAAGCGCAAGAGGCCGTTGGGCGGGTCCTGGGTGGCGCGGCTGATGTTGAGGGCGCTGTACTGTGGGAACTTCTCGCGGCCTTTAAAGCTGACCTCGAGCAGCGCGTTCCAGTCCATCACCTCCAGCCTAACCTTGAAGCCGACCGCCTCCAGTTGCGCCTTCACCAGTTCGTTCATGGGCAGCGGCTGCATCTGGCCAGAGCCGGAGGTGGAGATGGCGAGTGTCACCTGGCAGGGGTAGCAGCCGGCCTCCTTCAAGAGCGCCGTGGCCTTCTTGGGGTCGTACGCGTACTTGACCGGGTTGCCGTAAATCTTCGAGGTCGGCGTGTAGATGGCGTAGCCCGGCTGGGCGACGCCGCCCAGCATGTCCACCATCTCGTCGCGGTTCATGGCGTGGTTGGCCGCCCGGCGCACGCGCACGTCGTTGAACGGCGGCTCCACGAAGTTGAGCTGGTAGTGCCAGTTGTGCGGATAGGGCAGCGTGATGAGCTTCATGCCCGCCGACTTGAGCCGCGAGATGGTGTCCGGTGACGGCGCCTCGACGAAGTCGACCTGACCGGCCAGCAGTGCCGCCGCACGCGTCGTCGCCTCCGGCATCGGAATGAGCACGAGGCGGTCGTGCTTCGGCACCCGCTTCGGATTCCAGTAGTCGGCGTTCTTGACGAGCTCCAGGCGCTCGCGCGGCACCACCCTATCGAATCTGTAGGGGCCCGTCCCGGCCGGTGCCTTGGCGTATTGTGCGTAGTCGAAGTTGACCTTCTCGAGTGCGCACTTGGAGAGCATGTAGGTAACGCTCATGGCGTAGGGTGCGAGCGAGTCCGGCGTCTTGGTGTAAATCGCGATCGTGGCGTCGTCGATCTTCTCCGCGTGATCGATGTTGATCGTCCGCGAGCGATGCCTGGCGTAGTGGACAGGGTTGAAGCCCGGTGTTTTGTTGTCGATCAGGTGCTGGATGTTCCACACCGCCACGTCGGCGTTGAAGACGCAGCCGTCGTGGAACTTGACGCCCTTGCGCAGCTCGAAAACCCACCGCTTGTTGTCGTTGGGATCGATCGTCCACTTGGTGGCCAGTCCCGGCGCCAGCGGCGCCTCGCGATCGGAGCGCGACAGGTCCCAGTTGATGAGGGCATCGTAGAGCGACCAGCCGACGAAACGGTAGCCCTCGAAGCCCTGGTCGGGCTGGCCCGTCCAGTCGGGGATG